>PQAM01000004.1 GCA_003104975.1 Candidatus Methylomirabilota bacterium | reverse complement strand
GAAAGTCCCCCTCACCCTCGCCCTCTCCCCCAAAAGGGGGCGAGGGGTAAAAAATATCTCCTCTCCCCTCTGGGGAGAGGATGAAGGTGAGGGGATGCGGGATGCTGACGCTCATACCCATGGGCGCATCGAAGACACATGCGGTGTCATCAGAATCGCCAGGTGGCGTACACAAATCCGCCTCGTTGCACTCTGGTGGTGTTGATGATGTCGCCAAGGATCGTGCCGAACTCCTGATGCGACCCCTCCAGTAGGTTCTGGCCGACCAGACCGATCTCGAACGCCGGCGTCGGACGCCAGCCGAGGCGAACGTCCAGCCGAAGGTAGCGACGGAGATCGAACGTCGGAAGCCGGTCCACAAAGTAGGCCGCCGTGTCGAACTGCAGGTGCCAGGGCAGATTCAGATGTGACAGGAGCTGGACCCGGTGCCGGGGGCTCAGTCCCTCGTCGGTCTTTGAGACGGTATCGCGACTGGTCGGGTCGGGATCCAGGTGGATGTCGAGAAACGAATAGTTGAGCTGCAGTTTCCAGAAGCTGACGGGACTCCAGGTGGTGGCGATCTCGACGCCGACGGTGTGGCCGCTCATCTTGTTGTCAACCCGGAGCGGGACCACGATGTGCGGCGGGACAGGGCCGGAACCGGGGAACGGGACGCCCGGCTCGGTGGTCCGGAGGTTGTTATAGATGTTGTAAAACGCGGCGAGGTCGATCATGACCCAGTCGGTCGGTTTGACCCGGTAGCCAAGCTCCGACGCGATCAGCTCCTCGGACCCGAAGTCGTTGCTGCCGGCAACGCGGAGGACTGTCGGGAGCCCACCCGGACCGGGGGGAAGGGCGAGTGCATTGGTTAGAACATCCACCTCGCCCCGGGATGGGGTTCGGACGGCGCGAGAGACGGCCGCCCAGACCGCGTGTCCGTCGGCGGGCGTCCAGAGCAGTCTGGCACTCGGCTGCACCTGAGCCCCGGAGAAAAGCGCATGCTCGACCTTTGTGCCCAGCGTCAGATACAGCCGATCAGGGATCAGGGCGATCCGGTCCTGAATGTAGCCGCCGACGCGGTGGAACATGCGATTGGACCTGGTAAACGAGATGGCGGGACTGCCCTCGATGTCGTCGAATGACAGTCGCGCATCGATGCCCCATATGACATCGTGACGGGCCCCGAGACCGAACCGATGCTGAAAGTCGAGGTCGACGGTGTCCCGATCTTCACGGAAGACGTCTTCGTTCCGATGGGTCCTGTCGTAATAGAGTTGCAGAATCGTCTCCGATCTCTCCGACAGGCGATGCCGCCATCGAGCCAGCAGGTTGCCCCCCGAAAAGGTATTGGTGGGCTCGGAGGTCTCGGAGAAGGGGGGGAAGAGCGACGGGATGGTCGTGGTCTGGCCGTACGTGCCCCGATAGATGTCGCCCTGCACGGTGAGGCTGTCAGCGGCCGAGAGGTCCCAGTCGGTGCGGAAGCCGCCCCTATAGGCCTCCCAATCGTCGGCGCCGTCCCGACCGGCCGGGGTGATGAACCGGTCACGCCTGAAATACTTCGCGTAAGCCCGGTAGAAGCCCCCTTCCGCAAACTGACCGCCGTAGCGGAGGCTCCCGAATCCCCGCTCTTCTGTGCCGCCGCCGCCTTCGACGTATCCACCCTGTGTCACGCTGGCCTTCTTGGTGATGATATTGATCACGCCGTTGACCGCATTGGCGCCCCACAGGGTCCCGCCCGGACCGCGGATGACCTCGATGCGGTCGATATCTTCGAGCAGGGTATCCTGCACGTCCCAGAAGACCCCGGCGAAGAGGGGGGTGTAGACACTCCGGCCGTCGATGAGGACCAGCAGCTTGTTCGAGAAGCGGCCGTTGAACCCGCGGATCGAGATGGCCCACTTGTTGGCGTCGAGTTGCGCCACGTCAACCCCGGGCGCCATGCGCAACGCCTCGGGGATGCTCCGCACGCCTGCGCGGCGGATCTCTTCGCCCGTGATCACGTAGGTCGCCGCCGGCGTATTGAAGAGGATCTCCTCCCGCCTGGAGACGGTGGTCACCTTGATCTTCATCAGTTGCTCGAGGGTGAGCTCGGTGAGGTCCGGCGGCAGGGGTGACTGGGCCTGGGCGGGGATTGCCGCCCACCCGACGATGAGCAGCAACGGCAACAGCGCGGCCCGGATGCGCGTCTTCATGGTCCCTCCGTCCTGCACGAAGGTTTGAATGCGGAGCCGAATATGGCTGATAATAGGACAAACAGCGCAGGCCTTCAAGTGTAAACGGCGGGAGGCGGAAGGCGGGAGGCGGAAGGCGGGAGGCGGAAGGCGTGAGGCGGGAGGCGGGAGGCGGAAGCGCGGGGTAGGGGCGCGGTTTACCGCGCCCTAGTCGATCAGTCGATTCTGGAGCGCATATCGGGTCAGTTCAGCGTTGGTCTTCATCGACATCTTCTCGAGAATCCTGCCCCGATAGGTACTGACGGTCTTGACACTGAGCGAGAGTTCGGAGCCGATCTCCGTGAGTGTTTTCCCGGCTGCGATCCTGCACAGCACCTGATGCTCGCGGTCGGACAGCGCTTCATGCGGCGGCCTTTCGGTATCGGATGCCAGGTGAACGGCCAGTTTCTCGGCCAGACCCGGGCTCACGTACCGTCCTCCGCTCACGACCTTTCGGATCGCCTGGACCAGCTCCTCTCTGGCGCTGTCTTTGGTCATATAGGCCGAGGCCCCCTTTTTGAAGGCCCGAACCGCAAACTGATCCTCCGGATACATGCTCAATACCAGAACAGGCAGGCGCGGGTGTTCCTGTTTTATCTCCTGCAGGGCCTCCAGCCCACTCGTTCCCGGCATGGAGATGTCGACGATGACCGCATCGCACCGCCGGTTGCGAACCATTGAGAGCAGCTCCTGGCCGTTGCCGGCCTCGCCGACGACCGCCATATCGTGTTCCTCACTGAGGATGCGAACCAACCCGTGACGAACCACCGCGTGATCGTCCGCGATGACGACGCGTATCACGCCCCTCCCTCCGTCATGGCGTCAGCCGTGTATACGGGCAGTTCCACGCTACCGTCGACACGGCTGCGTGAGTGGGATGGTGACCCTGACGGCGGTGCCGCCTCCGGGACGACCGGTAATAGCGACCTCTCCCCCGAGGAGCAGTGCGCGTTCGCGCATGCCCAGCAGTCCAAGCGAGCGCCTGTCGGCAATCTCCGGTTCCGTAATACCCCGGCCGTTATCGACGACCGCCAGAACGAGACGGTCCTGGTCCAGGCCCAGGCTGATGTCGGCGACGGTTGCGTGGGCATGCCGGATGATATTGGTGAGGGTTTCCTGAAGGATCCGAAAGAGCGTCGTTGAGACCTCCGGATCCGGCTCGAACTCGGCCAGATCGGCGCTTACCCGGCACCCTATTCCGGTCCGGGTCTGAAACTCCCGGGCCTGCCATTCAACGGCGGCCACCAACCCCAGGTGATCCAGGATGCTTGGCCGCAACTCCGTCGAGATCCGCTGCGTCGATCGGATCGCCGTGTCGACAAGCCGCCCCATCACCTGCATCCGCTCCAACAGGGCTGCCTGGTCGGCAGAGAGCTTCGCGGCCATCCAGGACAGGTCGATCTTCAATGCGGTTAACATCTGTCCCAGTTCATCGTGAATCTGACGGGAGATTCGGGTCCGCTCTTCCTCTCGTACCGATTCCAGATACGCTGCAAGCGCGCGAAGCTGCTCCCGCGAGTCGCGAAGCTGCTCCTCTGCCTGGATGCGTTGGGTGACGTCGCGTCCGGCCGACACGAAATGCGTGATCTGACCTGCGTGGTCTTTGAGGGGGGTAATGGTCTTATCGTCGTAATACAGCGACCCATCCTTCTTCCGATTGATGAATACGGCGCGGAAGGGTTTGCCGGCAAGGATCGTCGCCCACAGCAGTTCATAGAACGATTGATCGTGCAGGCCCGATTTCACCTTTCTCGGCGTGTAGCCTTTGACCTCCTGCAGGGTATAGCCGGTGCAGGCTTCAAAGGCGGGATTGACGTACTCGATGGCGCCCTCGCGGTCGGTGATGACCACACTATCCGCCGCCTGGGTAATGACAGTCGGAAGCTCCAGTAGGGCCGTTCCTTCGCGTGCGACGACGTCGGCCTGCAACACACCGTCAACGGTCGCCCGATCAGCGGCGTGCGCTTCAGGCCGTTCCTGGCGCGTGTTATGCGCCGTATCCTGGTCTCGCTGGACTGTCATAGCCTTGTCGGTTTTGCTTGTGGAGACGACGTCGTCTCGCCGGTCATCGCAGCCGATTGAGGTCGCAACTCAGACGTGCCTTCTGCAACCGACTCCCGTACGGCCATTAGTGTAGGCACGAATCCGACGATTGTCAATTGCGATTGCGGCCTCTCGAATCGTCGATCGCCATACAGGTGTCGCGGTATTGGCGGTAGGAGCAGTTGGTGAGCATCAGCGCCACGGGAGCTGGTGTGGGGCTGGACCGGGCAATAACGACAGGAAAAAACTGCACACTTCAGAAACAGGAACGGCTGGGGCGGACCTGCGAACCCCAGCCGTTCTCTGCTTGCTGCGAGACGTCAACGACGCTTAATCGTGCTCGAATTCCTCCTCGTCCTCCAACTCAATCTTATGCACCTGCAACTCGCCATTCCGCAAGAGTGCATCGAACTCCACCCTGGCCCCTTCGGTCAGCAGGAAGGGGCCCTCCTTGACCTGAGTCTCCGGTGTGATGGTCATGGAAAAGGTCGTACCAGAGACGACGAGAGCGAACTGAACGGAGACGGCCGGAGACCCAGGGGCCAAGGGAAGTGCCAGGGTACCCCCAGGGATGCTTGTAATGAACGCATCGATTTCGACTTCGAGGAAGTCCTCCAGCTTGAGCTCATCCAGCAGGAGTTTTCCGTCGGGGTTGATCGAGCCCTTGACCTCTACCGCATCGCCATTGCTCAGCGTCGCGGAAAGGAGGCCTTCGTCGATCTCCACCAGGGTGGCCGAGGTGAGGATCACCGGAAACGCGATCGACGGGCTGCCGAAGGTGACCTGAAACTCTACCGGGTCCGCGTCCACTGCGAGGGGCACGCTAATGCCCCCATCGGGCAGGCCGGCCGCTACCCCCTTGATCTCGCCGTCATTGTCATGCCCTCCATGTGCTGCGACCCAGTCGGGGAGTGCGAATCCGCCCAGCCCCAGCACGACCAGCATCAATACCGTCTTCAACATCTGTTTCGACCTCATCTGCTTACCTCCTTCGTGCGCTGATTCGTCATTTCGTTTACCCGTTCCATTCACTCTGAGCCTGTCGAAGGGTGACGTATTGCAATGGGTTCCGTTCATGGTTCGACAGGCTCACCACGAACGGATGATCAAGGTATTTGTGGGACACTATCTGGAAAACCGGCCGGCGGAGCGCAGAAACTACCGGGCTTCTCCGCCGGCCGGGTGACCCGGGAGCCGGCGATCTTACCGGCTCCCGGGAACGACTGACTGCGAGGTGCCGGCTACTGCCTGATCAGCGTTGCCGTCGCCACGGTGCCGTTCGACGAGATGGCCCTGACCGTCAGAGGTCCGGCGGGCAGCGCCACGCCCAGCCGGTCGATCAGCCATTTACCGTCGGCACGTGGGATGATCGTGTCGGTGCGGACCACGGTGGCGCCGCTGAGGACCTGAAGCCTGATCGTCTGGCCCAGGAACGGGAGGATTTGGCCTTCTACGCGGTACCGTGTATTCGAAATATACAGGGCCCTGTTGATGCTGAGCGTCTCCGCCACCGTCGGGTTGACCGTGACCGTTACTGTGGCGGTGTTGGACAGCGCCCCAGCGGTATCCCGCGCCTGGTAGGTGAAGCTGTAGCTCCCCTCCGCAATCGAGGTAAAGCTCACCGTATTGCCCGAGACCGTCGCGGTCGCGAGGCCGGCAGGCGTCACCGCCGACAGATTGGCCACGGCGAGGGGATTCCCATCCGGGTCGGTGTCGTTGGCCAGGACGGAGAGCGTCGCCGCGATGTTCGCCGTCGCCGCAAAGCTATCGTTGACGGCCACGGGCGGATTGTTGGCCGGCGCGGTCACCGTCACTGTGACCGTGGCGGTGTTGGACAGCGCCCCAAAGGTATCCTGCGCCTGGTAGGTGAAGCTGTAGCTCCCGGCCGCCGTCGCGGTAAAGCTGACGGCAGTGCCTACGACCGTCGCGGTCGCCCCTGCAGGCGTCACCGCCGACAGATTGGCCACGGCGAGGGGATTCCCATCCGGGTCGGTGTCGTTGGCCAGGACGGGGAGCGTCGCCGCGATGTTCGCCGTCGCCGCAAAGCTATCGTTGACGGCCACGGGCGGATTGTTTGGCGCAGTGGCGCCCGTGCTTACCTGGAGCTGGTTCATGCCGCGGGCAGACGACAACACCGTCACCTTTTCCGGAGGCGCGGCCACCAGAGTGGCCAGGAGCTGGCCGCTCGCGGGATCGATGACGCCGAGACCATCCACGGTCAAGGTTTGCGCGACGACCTGATCGCTGGAGCTCGCCCTGACCGACAGGCTCTGGTTCGTCACATCATAGAGCGCCTCGGTGATGAAGACCTGGTCCCCAAGCGCCACCGGGGTGAAGGTCGGCGGCTGGAGGTCCATGCTCACCTGGAAGCAGATCTCTGCCGGGAGGGTCGGAGGTAGACTTTGGGCGAAGTAGTGACTGCCGCTGCGACTCATCGAATTGGCGACGCCGCCCACCGGCGCGCTGAAGGGCGGTCCGGAGTTGCCGTTCACATCCAGGGTGGGGGTGCAGGTCGTGTCAAAGTACGCGAGTGTCGGGAAGGACGGGGCCCCGGGCGGAGTTCCGGGCAACCGCCCCGGGAGGGTCGAGCTGCCGGTGGCGTAGACATCCACCTTGTTGCCGGTGGCGGCGGAGCGGGCGTAACTTGCCCGGTCTACAACGGCGCGACCGGCAATCGTCCCCTGGAAGATCCGGCCCATCAGGGCAAAGTCGGTGGTCTCGATGAAATCGGCCCCCGAGCCGCTAAGGTTCGAGCCGACCGGACCTTCGATCCGGTAGATATTGTGATTTTTCAACACCCCGCCCGTTGCCAGATCACAGGGCGCGCTGGAGGGACATGCAACGAAGTCAGGCAACGTGCTGCCGGTGACCGGCCCGAGGCGGCCGGGATCGGCGATGTAGAGCAAGCCTGGAGGAACCGGGCCTGTGACGGCGGCCAGTTCAGCGCCGCCCGGGGTGAGCGAGGGCAGGAGGAACGGACCCAGGCGTCCGGTCATGGCCTCCGTGAAGCTGCCCGGCGCGAGGCCCACGTCATCGGTGAAAAAGATCCGGTCACCCGCGGCCCCGACGATCAGCTCCTGGCCGTAGGGATGGATGAACCGGTAGGTCCCGTTCACGGGCACCGGGTCGAGCCTGACCCGGATGCGCGAGAAGGCTATCTGGCCTCCCGGCTCGACCGCTCCGGCAAAGGCCGCTTCCAGCGCCAGGACCAGAATGGCTCGTAACCCAGGATTACCAGGGGGTGCGATGATCGCATCGGCCGCGAACCAGAAGTGCTCGTCGGCGAAGTTGGCCGGGAACGCCTCAGGCGGGGCAGGAACGTCGGCGGGGAGCAGCAGGCACCAGCCGCCGGCCACCTCGTCCGCGTTCTTCGGGTCGCAGAACTCCAGCGTGAGGCCGGTCGTGTCCTGGTACCACGCCGGGTAGCTGCCCACCGACGGAGCGCTGTTTATGGGGCCGACCCGTTCAAGGACGGCGTGCGCCGATGGAACAGCGCCGGCGAATACGAACAAGACCGCCAGCGCCACGAACGTACTGAAACGATGTCTTTTCATCCTTATCATGATCATTTCTACTCCTTTTATTTACCTGGCTACTCTCGCATCATGTCTTCCCCCTTCGCGCTGCATTATCAATCTTCACCTCCTCTCCTGACGCGTCCCGGGGGGTCGTCAACCCTCTGGAGACAAGGTAACCCCTTACGGCGGCAGCGTATGTCGGCACCGGTCCGATTCTTGTGACAGATTTTGCCCTTGTCCGCTGTCGGTGGTTGTCTTACAGGCAGGAGGCAACCATGCGGCGTCTGCGAAACCTCTTGCCTTCAGTGCGGTCCTCTGATATAAGGCAAAGGCATTGCGCATTGATATCGGTAAGGTCTTTCGGCGCCCTCACGAGGTCTTTGTCGATGCCACGCTACCTCGCAGCTACGTTGTCAGTGCTCTTCGTCTTTGCCTCCCCTTTTCTCATGCCGGCGGCCCCTGCCCTGAGCCAAGCCGAAGGGTCGGCCCAGGAGTCAGGGTCCCGTGGCCTCCTCGATACCATCGATACGCTCAAATCGGCTGTCCGGATCGAGGCGAACGAGATCGAGCGCCGCGAGCGCGACAAGCTGACCATTGCAAGGGGTGACGTCCGCATCCTGATGGAGAATCGCATCCTCAATGCCGATGAGGTTGAGGCCGATGAGGCCCAACAGGTCATCCGGGCGAGGGGGAGGGTGCAACTCATCGATGGGAAAAGCCGTCTGGACGGCGATCGTCTCGAATACCACTATCGCACCAATACGGGTGTCATGTATCAGGCCAGGGGCGCGATCCCGCCCGCCACCACCTTTCAAGGGATCGAGGTCCACAAGGAGGGTGACCGCCGGTATCGGCTGGTTGACGGCAGTTTCACGACCTGCCGTATCTGTCAACCCGAGCCGGGCGGCGTCGATTGGGAGATCCACGCCAAAGAGGCGTTGCTCGAAGTGGATGAGTACCTGGAGGCGAAGTCGGCATCGTTCTGGGTTCGCGGTATCCCCTCTCTGTACGCCCCGTATATCCTGTACCCCGTAGGGCCGCGTCGCACCGGTTTCCTGATTCCCAGCATCGGCACCGGCGGTCGGTCAGGGTTTACGTTTAAGCAGCCGTTCTTCTGGGCCATCGATGAGTCCCAGGATCTCACCCTGACCGGCGCCTACAGGAGCAAGCGGGGCCCTGAAGGCCAGGCCAGCTATCGGTACGTGTTAGGGCCGGAAGCCAGCGGGTTTGTGGACGGTCGGATCATGAAGGATCGGGAGAGTGAAAGGCGAAATGAGGTGCGGGCGACCCTGACCGCCCGGCACGATCAGCAACTCGACCCACGGCTCAGCCTGAAGGCCGATATCAACTACGTCAGCGACCGGGTATTCCGCCGGGCATTTGCCGACTCCCCCCCGGAGACGAGGACGGCGAGCTTTACTGACGCGCGCGTCTTTCTCACCCAGATGTGGCAGCAGTACGGTCTTGAGCTTCGGTTGGACGACAGCCGTACCCTGAATCCTGATACCCGGGACAGTCGCCTGAGCCGCGCCCCTGAGGTTAACTTCTTTGCCTCTCCGCAGCGACTCTTCGGCTCGCCCATCCTGCTGGAGGGACGAGCCTCCGGGACCTATCTACAGCGGAAAGAGACGCCGGACAGCGGCCGGACCGATCTGTTTCCACGATTGTTGCTGCCGTGGCGGCTGGCGACCTTTGCCGCCATGACGCCGTCGATCGGCTTTCGCGAGACCGCCTACACGAAGCACCGCGGTGGAGGGGGCGGGACCAGCCGGGAGCTGTTTGAGGCTCGAAACGAGCTGACGGCCCGATTCTTCCGTAATTTCGATGTGGCGGGGGCGCGGGTCAATCGGCTGGTTCATCTGCTCGAGCCGCGACTCAGCTATTGGTACGTGACCGCCGGGAATCAGCGAAAGATCCCGCAGTTCGACAGCGTCGACTACATCAGCCCGCAGAACCGGATCACCTACTCCCTGACCAACCGCCTGCTGACCAAGTTCAAGGAGGCCGACGGCGCCATCCGCACCCACGAACTGGTCTCCTTTTCGATCGGTCAGAGCGTCAACCTCAATCCCCAGACGCGAACCTTCTCCGACCTCTTTTTGAATGCGCTGACACCGGAACGGATCGATCAGGCGGTCCGCGAGGCCAGCCGAGAGCCGGCCGGCCGTACGGGTTTCTCGCGGGTGCGTGAGCGGCGGTTCTCCAACCTGGTGGCCGACCTCCGCGCCTCTCCCTTGCAGCATCTGGGCTTCTATGGGGTGACCGCAATCAATACGGAGCGCAATCGGATTGATGCAATCGAGGCCGGCGTTCGACTCACCTACCCGGAGTATGGACGGTTGGAGTTGGCCCACTCCTTTATCCGCGGCGGCGATACGGCCGATCAGGAGGAGGGACCGTTTCGCGATCGAAAGACCTCGGGCATCATCGGCCGGTTGTTGCTCACGCCGATCAAGAACGTCGCCATCAACTACTACGGGCGCTACGATCCCCGCCGGGGTACCAGTCTGGAGAATAATGTGGTTCTCACCTACGCCACCTGCTGTTGGATGGCGGGCATTCATTTTGTTAATCGTCGCAATCGCGCGTTTGAGTCGGGGGTCGGCGGCTCGGAGGACAGCGTGGAATTCTTCTTCGATCTGCTGACCGGTGGCGCCCCGCCGCCTCCGGAGCGGGGCGCCAGGTATCTTCGGCGCTGAAGACAGTTGACCGGGACGGGTGGGACAGGTAGAATGACCGGCATGAGAGAGGGCATACTTGGTATCAGCAAAGGATAGTGTATCCAGGTTTCTTGACACGTTCCGTTCGCCCTGAGCCCTTCGACATGCCAACCGTTCGTCCTGAGCCTGTCGAAGGAGACGGTTGGCATGCTCAGGACAGGCTTGTCGAAGGGTGCATAAACTGGGCTTCGACGGGCTCAGCCCGAACGGGATTAAGGGTTAAGCGATTTCCGATACACTGCACTGGTGCGACCAGCCCTTTCGAGGAGGAATGATGTACTACCCGGTATTTCGGCCACGCCGCCTGCGTCAGAATGAGACCCTTCGCCGGCTGGTACGGGAAACCCACCTGCATCTTGACGACCTGATCCAGCCGCTTTTCGTCGTTCACGGTCGCGGCGTCCGCCAGGAGATCGGCCCCATGCCGGGCTGCTATCAACTGTCGGTGGATGAGCTGGCCAAAGAGGCAAAAGAGACGGCGGCGATGGGAATCCCCGGGATCATCCTGTTCGGGATTCCGGCCGCGAAGGATGCCGTCGGCTCGGAGGCCTACGCAGAGGATGGGATCGTTCAACAGGCCGTACGGGCAATCAAGGACACCGTCTCGGATCTGCTGGTGATCACCGATGTCTGTCTCTGTGAATATACCAGCCATGGTCACTGCGGGGTGGTCGAACGGGGCCAGGTCAAAAACGATCCCACCCTGGAACTGCTGGCCAGGGCGGCGCTCTCCCATGCTGAGGCGGGGGCCGACATCGTGGCGCCGTCGGACATGATGGATGGCCGGGTATCGGCCATCCGCGAGACGCTGGATGAAGAGGGTTTCGAGGATACGCCGATCATGGCCTATTCGGCCAAGTATGCGAGTGCCTTCTATGGGCCGTTTCGTGATGCGGCCGCCTCGGCGCCGCAATTTGGTGATCGCCGCACCTATCAGATGGATCCGGCGAACAGCGATGAGGCGCTGCGAGAGGTCGGACTCGACCTGGAGGAGGGGGCGGACATTGTGATGGTCAAGCCGGCCTTGCCGTATCTGGATATCCTCTGGCGGGTTAAGGAGGAGTTCGGCGGGCCGGTTGCGGCCTATCATGTCAGCGGCGAGTACGCCATGTTGAAGGCGGCCGGGCGACTGGGGTGGATCGACGAAGAGCGGGTGTTGCTGGAGACGCTGACGTCGATCAAGCGGGCCGGCGCCGACCTGATCCTGACCTATGCCGCCAAGGAGGCTGCGCGCTTGTTGGAGAGCAAGGCGTGATCGGCCCATCGATCGCTCGCATGCAGACCGGCCCACGTTCGAGGGCGTACTTTGAAGAGGCGGCGCGCCTGCTGCCTGGAGGGGTCAACAGCCCTGTTCGGGCGTTCCGAGCGGTAGGCGGGAACCCGGTGGTGGTCGAGCGGGCCCAGGGTTGTCGCCTGTATGACGTTGATGGCTCCAGCTATATCGACTACGTCGGCTCCTGGGGGCCGATGATTGTCGGCCATGCCCACCCTGCCGTCGTCAAGGCGATCCAGGAAGCGGCAGCCCAGGGCGTGAGCTACGGCGCGCCGACAGTCTGGGAGACCACGCTGGCCCGCATGGTGGTCGAGGCGATCCCCTCCATCGAGCTGGTTCGGTTTGTGAACTCCGGAACCGAGGCGACGATGAGCGCCATCCGACTGGCCCGCGGGGCGACAAAACGCAACCGGATCGTCAAGTTCGAGGGGTGCTACCACGGCCACGCCGACAGTCTGCTGGTCAAGGCCGGATCGGGCGCCATGACCTTCGGTGTGCCGGACAGCCTCGGCGTTCCGTCGGACCTTGCCCATCTGACGATGACGCTGCCGTATAATGATGTTGACGCCGTCCGGTCGGCGTTCGAGTCGGCGGGCCGAGAGATTGCCTGCGTCATTGTTGAGCCTGTCGTCGGCAATATGGGGGTTGTCCCGCCGCGGCCGGGATTTCTGACAGCGTTACGGGAGATCACCGCTGCGTCCGGCTCGCTGCTGATCTTTGACGAGGTGATGACCGGATTCCGGTTGGGCAAAGGGGGCGCCCAGGCGCGCTACGGCATACAGCCGGATTTGACCTGTCTCGGCAAGATTATCGGTGGCGGTCTGCCGGTGGGTGCCTACGGCGGTCCGCGCAGCATCATGGAGCAGGTCGCGCCGCTGGGGGCCGTATATCAGGCCGGGACCCTGTCCGGTAACCCCCTGGCAATGCGGGCCGGTATCGAGACCCTTCGCCTGCTCGACGAGCCCGGATTCTACGAGCGGCTTGAGGCAAGAGGCAACCAACTGGAGTCGGGACTGCAAGAGCTGGCAGCACAAGGGGGGATCGCGCTTCAGTGTCAACGGGTGGGTTCGATGTGTACCCCCTTCTTTGTCGACCGGCCTGTCGTCGATTATGCGACGGCCAAGGGTGCGGATACCGATCGATATGCCGCGTTCTTTTGGGCCATGCTTGAGCGGGGGGTCTATCTGCCGCCGTCGCAATTTGAGGCGGCCTTTCTGTCCGATGCGCATGCCGTCACCGATGTCGAGACGACCCTGCTGGCGGCACGGGATGCCTTGGCTGCACTTCGGGGTCGTTAACGTCTGATCACCAGAGTTATTCGTTCTTCACTCACATTAAAGGAGGGCTGTTGAGTTGCGTACTGATGTCCTGTTCCAATTCCGTTACCACTGGCTATTAGCGGTTCTGCTGTTGCTCGTTGTAGGGGTCTCGCCCGCCTTCAGCGCGGGGAACGAGGGTGCGGTGTCCAGCGCTCGGGCGACCTGGGAGGAGAAATGTGTCGCATGCCACGGTGCAAGCGGTAAAGGTGATGGCTGGCGGACAAAGCCGATGTTTTGGATGAAGACGCCGAACTTCACCGATGCGGCCTATATGCAGAAACGATCCGATGATGCCCTGTTGCAGGTACTGAAGGCGGGTGGCCCGACGGGCATGCCCGCGTATGGACTGAAGATGTCCGACCCGGAGCTGAAGGAGCTGGTGGCCTTCGTTAAAGGTTTTTACAGCGCGCCAGAGCCGGCCAAGCCGGCAGCCAAGGCGCCGGCAGCCCCGACCAAGTCCGCAGGTAAAGCGTCAGCAGAGCCGACCAAGCCCGCAGGTGCGGCCCGCAAATAGACGCTACCCCCGGGGGTGTACTTGCGTCGACGCAAAAAGCTCCAGGGTGGCGAGGGGTTGCGGCGTAAAAGATACAATAGTGTCCTGAGTCAGAAGTTCGATGAAGAAGTCGACGCCCCATGTGTCGTCATTCCCGCGAAAGCGGGAATCCAGAGCTCCGGTCATTTCCTGGATTCCGGCTCGCGCCCGCGATGCGGGCTTGGCCGGAATGACGTCCGCAAGTATGCAACGAATTTCAGAAACAGGGCAATAGCGCTGCGCATCAACGCTTTTCCCCTTGACAGGCTATAGGGCGTGTGCTAGTATGCGCGAAATTTCACGAAGTTAGTTGGGACATCCCGGAAGGCCCTGCAGCAACCAGTCGGCACACTCTACATAATGCCCTGCGCGGGGCAATTTTTTTTGTCGCCGGGATAGAATCAGAGACCCGGCGATCCCCTCTGTGAGGCCAGGCGGTAAGGCCTGCCTCGTCCACGTCGGACGCGCACATCGAAGGTAGAAGGTAGGTGGTGAGATGGCGGCGGATTATGCGGCGGTAGGCGTCTTTCTGGTGGTCGGACTGCTGTTTGTTGTGGTCAATGTCGATATCGTCTCCCGACTGCTGCGCCCGGTTAACCCCGAGCCGGAAAAGTTCACGACGTACGAGTGCGGCGAAGACCCCGTCGGGGCCTCGTGGATCCGCGTTCACGTCCGATACTATCTGTATGCCTTGGTCTATGTCGTCTTCGCCGTAGAGACGATCTATCTCCTGCCGTGGGCGGTCGTCTTCCGCAAGTTGGGCATGTTTGCCTTTGTGGAGATGATGCTCTTCATTGTCATCCTGCTGATCGGGTTCGCCTATGCCTGGCGTAAGGGCGCCCTGGAGTGGGTCTGATGACGCCGGACGAGCTGCTTGAAGCGATCAGGTCACAGTTCGGCGACGCGGTCAAGGCGTCGGAGGTCAAGGGTGTCGAGGCCCGGATGGATCTCCAGCGGGACAAAAGCTATGCGATCCTTGTCGCGCTCCTGGGGATGGGGTTCGATTACCTCAACTGCCTCAGCGCCGTCGATAGGATTGCGAGCGGCGAGTTTGAGGTGGTCTACAACATCTCCACTCTGTCGATGCCCACGAAGGTCCTGGTGCGGGTACGGATTCCGCGCGAGGACCCGATGATCAGAAGCGTCGCGGCGCTGTGGCGGACGGCCGACTGGCACGAGCGGGAGGCCTTCGATATGATGGGCATCCGCTTTGAGGGTCATCCCGACCTGCGACGGATCTTGCTGTCTGAGGATTGGGTCGGGTATCCGTTGCGCAAGGATTATCAGGACGAACGGCTGGTTCCGTACGAGCCGGTGTAGGGACGGTATCTGTTGAGGCAGGTCGAGATGGAATCGCATGAGATAGAGATCGCTGAACGCACCCGTGAGACGATGGAGGAGATGTACGTCAACATGGGGCCTCAGCATCCCAGCACCCACGGGGTGCTCCGTCTCCTGCTGAAGCTGGACGGCGAGATCGTCACCGAGGTCGTCCCGTACATCGGCTACCTGCACCGATGCCATGAAAAGATCGGCGAGAACCGGATCTTTACCCAGATTATTCCGTATACCGATCGACTGGACTATCTTGCCTCGATGTACAACAACTGGGGCTTCGTCTTGACAGTGGAGCGGCTGCTCGGGGTCGCGGTGCCGGAGCGGGCCGAATATATGCGGGTGATCCTGGGAGAGCTGCAGCGCATCGCCAGTCACCTGATCTGGTTGGGGACTTTCGGTCTCGATCTGGGCAACTTTACCATCTTCTTGTACTGCTTCCGGGAACGCGAAATGATCCTCGACCTGTTTGAATCGGTCTGCGGTCAGCGGCTGAACTACGCCTTCTACCGGGTCGGAGGGATGCCGATGGACCTGCCCGATTCCTTCGTCAGTAACTGTAAGGCGTTCCTGGAATGGTTCAAGCCGCGCCTGCCGGAGTACGATGCCCTGATGAGCGACAACATTATCTTTCAAAAGCGGGTGCAGGGTCTCGGGATCCTCGACCCCAAAACGGCTATCAACTATGCCATCAGCGGGCCGGTGCTCCGCGGCTCCGGGATCAAGTGGGATCTGCGCCGGAACGATCCGTACTCCATTTATGATCGCTTCGAATTCGAGATTCCGGTAGGGACCTCCGGCGACGTCTGGGACCGCTATATGGTCAGACGGATCGAGATGGACGAGAGTATGAAGATCATCGAACAGGCCCTCCAAGGGCTGCCGTCCGGCGAGGTCATGGCCAAGATGCCGAAAAAGCTGAAGCCGCCGGTCGGAGACATCTACAGCAGGGTTGAGACCCCCAGGGGCGAGCTGGGGTTCTATATCGTGTCAGACGGCTCGGAGAAGCCGTACCGGTACAAGGTCCGCTCTCCGACCTTTGTCAACCTGAGCGTCCTGCCGGAGATCGGCAGGGGCTATCTTGTCGCCGATCTCGTGGCCATCCTGGGAAGCATCGATATTGTGCTCGGCGAGGTGGACCGCTGAAAAACAGTGTTCAGTGTTCAGTGTTCAGTTTTCAGTTACAAGTTTTCACTACGAACCACTTAACACTGAACACTGAAAACTTGAAACTTGTATGAGCATGGAAGATTGATGGAACCTGTCTACGATATCTTGAGTGAGTGGGGGCTGCCCCTGGTCGTCTCCCAGTTGATCGTCTTGCTGGCGGTGGCCACGGCGGTGCTCATCTTTACCGCCGTCTCCGTCATGTTCATGGTCTGGTGGGAACGGAAGATCAGCGCCCATATCCAGGTCCGTTTCGGGCCGATGCGGGTCGGCGGCTGGCACGGTTGGGCCCAGAGCATCGCCGACGGAATCAAGCTCCTCCTGAAGGAGGATATCATCCCGGCAGGGGCCGACCGGGTGGTGTTCGCCCTGGCGCCGATGGTCGTCTTTGCGGCCTCACTCGCCGCATTTGTCATTATCCCGTTCGGTCCTGGTCTCATCGCGAGCGACCTGAACATCGGCGTCCTGTTCTACATCTCGATCTCGTCTCTAACCGTGGTGGGAATCATCATGGCCGGCTGGAGCTCCAATAATAAGTATTCGGTCCTGGGCGCCGTCCGTTCGGCGGCGCAGGCGGTCAGCTACGAGGTCCCCCTTGTGGTCTCGGTGATCGGGGTGATCATGACGGTCGGCTCGATGAGCATGACCCGGATTGTGGAGGCGCAGGAGGGGATGTGGTTTGTCGTCCCGCAACTGCTCGGCTTTCTGATCTATCTGACGGCGGCGATCGCCGAATGCAACCGGACGCCGTTCGACATCCCGGAGGCCGAGTCGGAGCTGGTGGCCGGCTTTCACGTCGAGTACAGCGGGATGCGATTTGCCATCTTCTTCCTGGCAGAGTACGCCAATATGTTTGTGGTCTCAGCCATCGCCACTACGCTGTTTCTGGGCGGATGGCACGGGCCGCTGTTACCGGGGTGGGTCTGGTTCCTGCTCAAGACTTATTTCATCATCTTTCTGATGATGTGGCTGCGTTGGACGCTGGCCAGGCTGCGGGTCGATCAACTGATGAATCTTGGATGGAAGTTCCTGTTGCCGCTGGCCTTTCTGAATATGGGGGTCACCGGATTGATTCTGGTGCTGAAAGGTCCGTAGGGTGGGGTTGCGCCGGTGACTGTGATACAAGGCATCTTCTTCTTGGTGGCGGCCTTTACGGTGGGCGCATCGCTTCTGGTGGTCTCGGCCAGAAACCTGGTGCATTGCGCCATCGCGTTGGTCTTTGCTTTCTTCGGCGTCGCCGCGCTGTTTATCCTGCTCGATGCCGAGTTCCTGGCGGCCGCGCAGGTGCTGCTGTACGTCGGCGGGATCACGATCCTCATGCTCTTCGCGATTATGTTAACCAGTCGAATCTCGGCTAAAGGGCTCAAGATCATGAATGAGCAGGTCGGGATTGCGGCGCTGGTCGTCCTGGCGATCTTCGGTCTGATGGCCTTCGCCAGCCTGAAGGGTTTTCCCGCGGCGGTCGCGCCCGCGGTGATGGCGGATAATACCGCCTCACTCGGGACGCTCCTGCTGACCACCTATGTGCTCCCGTTTGAGGTGGTCTCGCTTCTGCTGCTGGCAGCCATGGTGGGTGCGATTATCCTCGCTCGGCGCGAACGTGGAAAGGATTGACGCATGGTACCGCTGTCGTACTACCTGATTCTTAGCGCGATCCTGTTTGCCATCGGGATGTTCGGGGCCCTGACCCGCCGCAACGCCGTCGGCGTTCTGATGGCGCTCGAGTTGATGTTTAATGCGGTCAATCTGAATTTTGTCGCATTTTCCCGGTATCTCCCCCAGCCGCTGTTGCAGGGACAGGTCTTTGCCATCTTTGTCATCACCGTGGCGGCGGCCGAGGCGGCGGTGGGGCTTGCGATTGTTCTGGGCTTGTATCGGAACTTCCAGACCATCAACGTCGACGAAATCAACCTGATGAAATGGTAGGCATAGCGTTCATGTTCGTAACCCCCAACCCCCAACCCCCAACCCCCGGATTCGTATGAAACTGGTTGCGCTTGTGCCGTTGTTCCCGCTGATCGGGGTGCTGATCAACGGGCTGTTCGGATCCAAGATTAAGGATCGGGCCCACCTGATCGCCGTTCCGGCCGCAGGCCTGTCGTGTGTCGTCGCATTCATCCTCTTTTTCAGAGCGCTGGGCGGCGAGACACTCGATTGGGATGTCTATCCGTGGCTGGCGGTCGGGGACCTGAAGGTACCGGTCGGATTCCTGGTCGACCCGCTGTCGACCGTGATGATGCTGGTGGTCACCTTCGTCGGGTTCCTTATCCACGTCTATTCGATCGGCTACATGCACGGCGACCGTGGCTACGCCCGCTTCTTCACCTACCTCAACCTGTTTATGTTCTCCATGCTGATGCTGGTGCTGGCGAACAACTACCTGCTGATGTTTCTGGGGTGGGAGGGGGTCGGGCTCTGCTCGTATCTGCTGATCGGTTTCTGGTATGAGAAAACATCAGCCGGTGACGCCGGCAAGAAGGCGTTTGTCGTCAACCGGGTCGGCGATGCCGGATTTATCCTCGGACTCTTCCTTATCTGGACCACCTTCGGGTCGCTCAAGTACAGCGAGGTGTTTGCGGCCGTCGATCCCGCGCTGGGCGCCGGGATCTATACTACCATCACGCTGCTCCTGTTCGTCGGGGCAACCGGTAAGTCGGCCCAGCTTCCGCTCTACGTCTGGCTTCCTGATGCCATGGAGGGTCCCACTCCCGTCTCGGCCCTGATCCATGCGGCTACGATGGTGACCGCGGGGGTCTATATGGTGGCCCGGTCGAACGCCCTGTTCAACCTGGCCCCGTTCAGCCTCGAGGTGGTAGCCTGGGTCGGCGCGCTGACCGCGGTCTTCGCGGCCACTATCGCGCTGGTTCAGAACGATATCAAGAAGGTGGTGGCCTACTCCACCATCTCTCAGCTCGGCTACATGTTCCTCGGCGCCGGTGCGGCCGCCTACCCATCGGCCGTGTTTCACCTCGCCACCCACGCCTTCTTTAAGGCGCTCCTGTTCCTCGGTGCCGGATCGGTCATTCATTCGCTGCACGGCGAGCAGGATATCAGGAAGATGGGCGGCCTCTGGAAGGCGATGCCGATTACGACCTGGACCTTTCTGCTGGCGTCGTTGGCCAACGCCGGTATCTTCCCCCTGGCGGGCTTCTGGTCCAAGGACGAGATCCTGTTTAACGCCTTCGTGCGTGGGCTGACCATCCCCTATCTGCTGGGACTGATCGGTGCGTTTATGACGGCCTTTTATATGTTCAGGCTCTTCTTCCAGGTCTTCACCGGGCATTTTCGCGGTGATCACCACACGGCCCATCACCTGCACGAATCGCCGCCGAACATGGCCTATCCCTTGTTGGTGCTCGGCGTGCTGTCGGTGGTCGCCGGGGTGGTATTCGGGTTCCCGCCGGATCACGGGCTCTACCACAAATTCGTTGCGCCTATCTTTGAGGCTGCTCACGGATCAGAAGCGGTCGCCGGGCACGTTGTCGGTGAGGCTGTAGAGCATGCGGCGGAAGGGGGCGCCGGACATGCAGCGGCTGCTGCGGCGGCCGGGCATGCGGCGGGCGCGTCAGAGCTTGTGATGGCCGTGGTGTCGCTGGCCGTGGCGGCGGCCGGGATCGGTCTCGCCTATCTGTTCTACGTCAAACGGCCTGATATACCGGCGGCGCTGGCCGAGAGACTGCGGGGTCTCTACAACCTGCTCCTGAATAAGTATTGGGTGGACGAGCTGTATGAGGCCATCTTTATCGATTTCGGCAAGGCCTTCTGCCGTTTCCTGTGGGGGGTCGACGCGCGGGTTGTCGACGGCGCCGTCAACGGCAGCAGTTGGCTGACGATGCGGCTGAGCGTGGTCTCGTCCTGGAACGACATCAAGATTGTTGACGGTCTGGTTAACGCTATTGCGAACGTCATCCAAGGCGGAAGTTTCACCCTTCGGCGACTGCAGACCGGGGCGATTCAAAACTATATTCTAGCCATGACGGTCGGTATCCTTGGCATGGTAGTGTTCTATCTCTTTCTCTAAGAGGCGCTAGTGTCCTCAGTCAAAAGGTCGATGAAGAAGTCGGCGCTCTCTGTGTCGTCATTCCCGCGCAAGCGGGAATCCAGAACCCCCGGTATTTCCTGGATTCCGGCTCGCGCCCGCGATGCGGCCCCCGACCTGATCGGGGGCGGAATGACGTCCGCAAATACGCAACGAATTTCAGAAACGGGACACTAGTAAGAACCGAGACAGGAGGTTTGCGGTTTCCATGAATGCACTTCAGTTTCCGATCTTGTCCCTGTTGACGTACCTGCCCCTCGCCGGGATCGTCGTGATCGCGCTGCTCCCGAAGGAGTCGAAGGGCGCCATCCGCATGACCGCCCTGGCCTTCACGGTCGCCGACCTCTTGATATCGCTCTGGATTCCTGCCTACTTTGATTCGGCGACGGCCGACATGCAGTTCGTCGAGAAGGTCTCCTGGGTTCCCTCCATTGGTGTGACCTATTTCTTCGGCCTCGATGGGATCACCCTGTGGCTGGTC
This sequence comes from Candidatus Methylomirabilota bacterium, assembly GCA_003104975.1. NCBI lineage: Bacteria > Methylomirabilota (SeqCode) > Candidatus Methylomirabilota bacterium. Next base: position 211,398 of record PQAM01000004.1, on the reverse strand, counting down.
ATGCTGACTACCTTCCTCTCCGTGATCACGGTCGTTTGTTCATGGGAATCGGTGAGCATGAGGTTGAAGGAGTATTATGCCTTTATGCTGATGCTGGAGACCGGCATGCTCGGCGTCTTCTTCTCTCTCGACTTCTTCCTCTTCTATATCTTCTGGGAGGTGATGCTGGTGCCGATGTACTTTCTCATCGGCATCTGGGGAAGCGATCGCCGTCTCTACTCGGCCATCAAGTTTTTCCTATATACGTTGTTTGGCGGCGTCATTATGTTGTTGGGGATCTTGGCCGTGTACTTCTACCATGGCGCCGAGACGGGGACCTACACCTTCAATATCTTCGAGTTGATGAAGGTGTCCTATCCCTCAACACCCGTCGTGACACTGTTGGGCCTGCCGCTGTCGTTTCAGGATCTGGTCTGGCTGGCCTTCTTCCTGGGCTTCGCTATCAAGGTGCCCCTGTTTCCCTTCCATACGTGGCTGCCTGACGCCCACACTGACGCCCCCACCGCCGGCAGCGTGATTCTGGCCGGTGTCCTGCTGAAGATGGGGACGTACGGCTTCATCCGGTTCAATCTGCCGATGCTGCCGGAGGCGACCCAGCACTTTGTCCCGATGATCATGTTCCTGTCGATCACCGCCATCATCTACGGGGCGCTGGTCTGCATGGTCCAGGTCGACATGAAGCGGTTGATCGCCTACAGTTCTGTCAGCCACATGGGATTCGTGATGTTGGGCATGTTCGCGCTGAATTTTCAGGGGGTTCAAGGCAGTATCATCCAGATGATCAATCACGGCCTGTCGACCGGCGCGCTCTTCCTGATCGTCGGCCTGATCTACGACCGCCGACATACCAGGCAGATTTCGGAGTTCGGCGGGCTGTCGAAGCAGATGCCGGTCTACTCTACCATGTTCGCGATCGTGATGTTCTCTTCCATGGGTCTCCCCGGATTGAATGGTTTCATTGGAGAGTTTTTAATTCTGGTCGGCGCCTTCAAGGCCAATTATGTCTGGGCCGTCTTTGCCGTGACCGGGATCATCCTTGGCGCTGCCTACATGCTCTGGCTGTTTCAGCGGACCATGTTCGGGGCCTTGGAGAACCCGAAGAATATGGCGCTAGCCGACCTGAGTGCCAGGGAGATCAGCACCCTTGTGCCGATTATCATTATGTGTTTCTGGATCGGCCTGTACCCGTCCCCCTTCCTGAGCCGGACAGAGGCATCCGTCAACTACGTCCTGGCGCGGGTCCATAAACAAGACGCCGTCGCTGAACCGTACCTGAGTCAGTCGACCGAACCCGCTACGGGCCAGGTCGAGGTCGCCGCCGACTCTGATCATGAGGGGCCTGTCCTTCCGATCAAGCGAGCTGTGGCCGGCCACATTGAAGGAACCCGATGACGCCAGTATTCAACATCGCCGATCTGTCGACGACCTCGCCGGAGGTGATCCTGAGCCTCGTGACCATGGTGATCCTGACGCTCGATTTTATCGCCCCTCCGGGCGGACGCGACTGGCTGGGGTATCTCAGCATCCTGGGCGTCGTCGCCACCTTCGCGACCCTCATGGGCCAATGGGGGGCCATGGAATCGGCCTTCAACGGCCAGTATATCAGCGATCCGTTCGCGTTCTTTTTTAAGATCGTGTTTCTGATCTCAGCCGCGTTGATCCTGATGATGTCGATCGGATACCTGAAGAGCGAGCGGATCGACAAGGGCGAGTTCTATCCGCTCATCCTCTTCGCCACACTGGGCATGATGTTGATGGTCAGCGCGGTGGACCTGTTGATCCTCTACATCGGCCTGGAGATGATGTCGATTTGCATTTACATCCTGGCCGGGTTTTTGAAGCGGGAACAGCGCAGCAGCGAGGCCGCCCTGAAATACCTGCTGATGGGGGGATTTTCGTCCGGGATCATGCTGTACGGCATCGTGATGCTGTACGGGCTGACCGGCACTATCGGCCTGCGAGAGATCGCCTCGATGATCTCGGCGGATACGATCTCGAACCCGGCGCTCATTCTGGGTATGGTGATGCTGGTGGCCGGCTTTGGATTCAAGATTGCCGCCGTTCCCTTCCACATGTATATCCCGGACGTGTACGAAGGCGCCCCGACCCCTGTGGCTGCGCTGCTGTCGGCCGCATCGGAGGTGGCCGGTCTCGCCATCCTCTTGCGGGTCTTTCTGGTCGCCATCCCGGATCTTCAGGAGCGCTGGACGCTGCTCTTTTACCTGTTGTCGCTCTTGACGATGACGGTGGGTAATGTGGTGGCGATCGCACAGAGCAATATCAAGCGGATGCTCGCCTACAGTTCCATCGCTCACATTGGTTACCTGTTGATCGGATTGGTGGCAGGGCGAGAGCTTGGGATCTCGGCCGTTCTGCTCTATACCTTGATCTACGCGCTGATGACGCTGGGCGCCTTTGCTATGGTGATCCTACTCTGTGTGGGGGAGGTGAAGGGGGAGCGTATCGACGATTTTACCGGTCTGGCGCAGCGCAGCCCCCTGGCGGCCGCCGTCATGTTGATCTTTCTCCTCTCCTTGGCGGGCGTCCCTCCGACGGCCGGCTTTGTCGGGAAGTTCTACCTGTTCGGCGCCGCCATCGAACGAGGCTATGTGTGGCTGGCGATCATCGCGGTCATCAACTCGGCCATCTCGCTCTTCTACTACATGAAGGTGACGGTGGCGATGTATATGCGCGATCTTCCGCCCCAAGGGTTGACCTTGAGCTCTTCCATGCCTCTGCGGCTGGCGCTGTTGGTCACACTGGTCGCGACCCTCGCGATCGGGATCTATCCGGGTCCCTTCCTGGAGTTGGCCAGGGCGTCGGTCGTAGGCCTATGGTAAGAGAGAGTGGCTGAGTGTTGAGTGTTAAGTGGCGAGGCGCAAAAAGTCAGCGCTACAACCAGCCGTCACCCCGGCGAAAGCCGGGGTCCAGAAGCTTCTAAACACTGGATTCCGGCTTCCGCCGGAATGACGATAGGGTTGTTGGAGTATGACGAGTACTTACGCAAGTAGACACTGGCCACTCAACACTAAACACTTAACACTGATACGGGCGAACCTTGACAGTGCGGAAGGGGGAGGACTAGAGTAAGATTGAACGCGGTAAAAGCAAATCCCCCCATTTCCCCTTTGATAAAGGGGGGTGAGGGAGGATGTTATCGGCAGGATCATGAAGGACAATCAGGTTCGACTGTGGCGGCAGCTCGCGGGACTGAGCTCACTCGGAATTACGTTTGCCGCCTCGATCGCCATCGGGGCCGCGATCGGCATCGCCCTGGATCGCTGGCTGGGTACGTCGCCGTGGCTGATGATTCTGTTCTTTATCTTCGGGGTTGCGGCGGGTTTTCTCAATCTTATGAAGGATCTCAAACATTGGGGAGGCTGATTTTTTTGCGGCCTGTATGTGATTTCCCGCACAAAAACGGGGAGGCGTGATGGAGCATCATCCGACAGTTTTCCAGATTCCGAATTTTCTCGGGGCAATCGGGATTCCCGGGGCCTGGATACCGGAACATATCGCTATGGCATGGCTGGTGATGGCCATCCTGATCGTCGTGTCGCATCTGGCGACGCGGCAGCTCCAGGCGGTACCGGGGCCGGTCCAGAACTTCATGGAGGTGGTGATCGAGACCTTTGTGGATCTGCTGACGCAGATGATCGGACACGACGGCAAACGCTACCTCCCCCTGATCGGCACGGCCGGCCTGTTCATTCTTGTCGGCAATCTCCTGGGCATGGTTCCCGGCCTCAAGCCCCCGACGGCGAATCTCAACACGACAGCCGCCCTCGCCATCACCATCTTCCTCTCATATAACTACTTCGGCATACGGGAACAGGGGATCGTGGCCTATTTGCGGCATTTCTGCGGACCGATCATATGGTTGGCGCCCATCATGTTTCCTATCGAGTTGATCGGTCACCTCGCCAGACCGATCTCGCTGTCGATCCGGTTGTTCGGCAACATCTTCGGGGAAGAGAGCGTCATCATTATCCTGCTGTCGTTGATCTGGTTGGGGATTCCGTACGTCATCTATCTGGGTATCATGATGCCCCTGAGCCTCTTTACCAGTTTTGTTCAGGCCTTTATCTTCGTTATGCTGTCCATGGTCTATATCGCCGGAGCCGTTCACGTCGAACACGAGGAGCACCACTAACCCCATCTAAATTCTGAAAGGAGTTGTGCCGATGAGTCGTATGCAAGGAGCGCTCGCGCTGCTGTTGGTCACGGTCATGTTAATATTTGGGTCCCAGATCGCTCTCGCCGTTGAAGGGGCCGCGCCTGAGTCATCCAGTGCGTCGGGCGCGTCGAATTTCTTTATCGTCTCGGTCCTCACGGGTGGATTTGCCATGGCGATTGCCTCCGGTGCGGCCGCCATCGGCCAGAGCCGGGCCATCGTCAGCGCACTGGAGGCGATGGGACGACAGCCGGCAGCCGCTCCGAAGATTCAGGTTGCGATGATCATCGGTCTCGCATTGATCGAGTCGCTGGCGATTTATGTGTTGCTTGTTGCGCTGATCATTTTCTTTGCGAATCCTTTCATCAAGTACGTGGTGCCGGGTGCATAGCCGACAGTGAGGTTGAGGGCGACAACCGATCGCCCAGGAGAAGGACACGGTGCTGCTGTCATATCTACCGATTATTATCCTGATCCTGTTGGCGACCGGTTTTGCCCTCGGCACGCTCTTTGTTTCGCATATGCTCGGGCCTCGGCGGCCCACTCCAGCGAAGGCTATTCCGTACGAGTGCGGGATTGATCCGGTTGGCTCCGCCCGGCAGCGATTTTCGGTGAAGTTTTACCTGGTCGCGATGTTGTTCATTGTCTTCGACATCGAGATCGTGTTCCTCTACCCGTGGGCGGTCACCCTGAATAGCCTCAAACTATTCGGGTTAGTGGAAATGGTTCTTTTTCTCGGTATCCTCCTGATCGGACTGGTGTATGTCTGGAAGAAGGGGGGCCTGGAATGGGTGACGTAAAGGGGACCGAGGAGAATCTCACCGTATCAAAACTGCGAGAACGATTCCCAGATGCAGCCTTCTCGACCAGAAGCTTTTGCAATGAAACGACCCTCCTTGTCGGGTCCGGCGACCTTATTCGTTTCTGCCGGTACCTAAGAGAGGATCCCGGTCTTCTCTACGATTTCCTTTCTGATCTCACCGCTGTCGATCGGTTCGGAGACCATCCACGTTTCGAGGTCGTCTACCATCTCTATTCTCTCCAATACAAATCGCGGATCCGGCTCAAGATACGGGTCGATGAGGGTGAGGCTGTACCCAGCGTCACGGCCGTCTGGGGCACCGCCAATTGGCATGAACGTGAAGTCTTCGATATGTTCGGCATATGCTTTGACACCCACCCCGACCTCCGGCGGATCCTTATGCCGGAGGGGTGGGAGGGATTCCCGCTCCGAAAGGATTATCCGGTGCAGGCCTCTCCACGGTGGTGGGAAGAGGGGACGGCGGGTGGCTGAACAGCGCACCATGACCATCAACATGGGGCCCCAACACCCCAGCACCCACGGTGTGCTGCGTCTGGTCCTGGAGCTGGACGGGGAGATCGTTATCCGATGCACGCCGCATATCGGCTATCTGCATACGGGCATGGAGAAGATCGCGGAGAGCAAACGGTACCAGCAGGTCATCCCCGTTACCGACCGGATGGACTATCTGGCCCCCCTCAGCAATAACCTGGCCTATGTCCTGGCCGTCGAAAAGCTGCTCGGTATCGAGGTTCCACCGCGAGCGCAGGTCATCCGCGTCATGCTGACGGAGTTGACCAGGATCGGCAGCCACCTGGTCTGGCTGGGAACCCATGCCATCGATATCGGGGCGATGAGCATGTTCCTCTACACCTTTCGGGAGCGCGAGGCGATCCTCGACATGTACGAACAGGTGTCAGGGGCCAGGATGATGTCCAGTTACTTTCGGATCGGCGGCCTGTTTGCCGATCTGCCCGAGGGGTTCGAGCGGACTGTTCAGTCGTTTATCACCAGTTTTCCCAACCGTCTGGCTGAGTATGAAGACCTGCTGACGAATAACCCGATCTGGATCGAGCGGACCAGAGGGGTGGGTGTGATCAAGCCGAACGAGGCTGTCGATCTCGGCCTGAGCGGCCCAAGTCTGCGGGCCTGTGGGGTCGCGTGGGATATCCGCAAGTCGAACCCTTATTCGGGGTATGAGCAATTTCACTTCGAGATGTCCCGAGGCAGTCATGGCGATGTCTACGACCGATACCTGTGTCGTCTCTTTGAGATGCGACAGAGCGTGGCGATCGTTCGCCAAGCGCTGGAAAATCTCCCTGACGGGCCGGTCGTCGTCGCCGATCCAAAGCTGATCCCGCCGCCCAAGCCGAGGGTCAAGCAAAGCATGGAGGCGCTCATTCACCATTTTCTGCTCTGGTCGCAGGGGTTTACGGTGCCGACAGGCGAGGTGTATCAGAGCGTTGAGTCGCCGAGGGGAGAGTATGGCGTCTATCTGGTCAGCGACGGCAGCAACCAACCGTACCGCGTCCATTTTCGCGCGCCCTCCTTCGTGAACCTGCAGTCGTTGCCGCGGATGGTGGAGGGGCGATTGGTGGCCGATCTGGTGGCGATCATCGGCAGCATCGACATTGTACTCGGCGAGGTCGATCGATAGAAAAGCAGGGTATAGGGTAAAGGGTATAGGGTTTAGACAGACAAAGGAAAATTCGCGGGGCGTTAGTTTTCTTCTATACCCTACACCCTATCCCCTAAACCCTGTACCTGGCTTTTGAGATGAGATGACGGAAGAGGCCATTCAAGCGATCTTGTCGCGATATCCTGATCGGCGTTCCGCGCTGATACCGCTTATGCACCTGTATCAGGAAGAGGCAGGGTATTTGACGGAGGACGCCATGCGTGCGCTGGCCGCCCGTCTTGACGTCCCCACGATCCAGGTCGCAGAGGTCGCCACTTTCTACGATATGTTCCGCCTGAAGCCTGGTGGGTGGCGCGAGATCTGGGTCTGTCACAACCTCAGTTGTGCGCTCTTGGGGGCCGAGCAGGTGATCCGGCGTCTTGAAGAGGTACTGGGGGTCAGCGCGGGCGAGACGACGGCCGATGGTCTGTTCACGCTCAAGCGGGTGGAGTGTCTTGGGGCGTGCGGGCACGCCCCCGTCATCCAGGTCGGGCCGGACTATTTCGGTTCGGTTTCGCCCAGCGATGTGGATGGATTGGTGGAGCAGTTGAAGCAGCAATCAGCCGACAGAGATCCGTAGGGGCAGGATTTATCCTGCCCAAGGAGGGCGCAGCAAGCAGCGCCCCTACATATCTATGATTGAGAAGATCCTCACAAAGCGGTTTGAGATCCCGGGGTATCGCGGGACCCTCGCGGAATACGAGGCGACCGGCGGCTACCAGGCCATTGCGAAGGCGCTCAAGGAGCATACGCCTGCCAACCTGATTGACGCGGTGAAACGCTCGGGGATCAGGGGGCGGGGAGGCGCGGGCTTCCCCACCGGTGTCAAATGGGGCTTTATTCCTAAGGATTCGGACCTTCCCAAGTATCTTGTCTGTAACGCCGACGAGAGCGAGCCGGGGACATTCAAGGATCGCGAGTTGATCATGCGGGACCCGCATCAACTCCTCGAAGGGATCATGCTGGCCGGTTATGCCATCGGGTGTCGGAACGCCTATATCTACATCAGGGGCGAGTTTGTCGCGGGCGCCCGCATTCTCGAACGGGCGATCGGCGAGGCGACCGCCCGTGGCTTGCTTGGGACAGACATCCTGGGAAGCGGCTTCAGCCTCGACATTCACGCGCACCGTGGGGCCGGCGCCTATATCTGCGGGGAAGAAACCGCCCTATTGGAATCGTTGGAGGGCAAAAGAGGGCTGCCGCGGCTGAAGCCACCGTTTCCCGCAACATCGGGGCTCTATCGCAAACCCACCGTCGTCAACAATGTGGAAACCCTCAGCAATATCCCGCATATCGTCATGCGAGGGGCCGAGTGGTTTGCGAGCATCGGCACCACCAAGAGCACAGGGACCCGGATCTTCGGTGTCAGCGGCCACGTTCGCCGGCCCGGCATCTACGAGTGCCCGATCGACGTGCCCATGCGGGAGCTGATCTTTGAGCATGCGGGCGGGCTGCGCGAGGGGCGTCGCCTGAAGGCGGTGATCCCGGGCGGCTCCTCGGTGCCGGTGCTGACCGAGCGGCACCTGGATACCCGGATGGACTTCGAATCGTTGGCCATGGCCGGCTCGATGGCCGGCTCGGGCGGCGTCATTGTGATGGACGAGACCACCTGCATGGTCCGGGTAGGGGAGATCGTGACTCGATTCTATCACCATGAATCGTGCGGACAGTGCACCCAATGCCGGGAGGGGACGGCGTGGCTTCACAAGACGCTGAGACGGATTGAAGAAGGCCGCGGGCGGCAGGCCGATCTCGATCTGCTCCTGGATATCTGCGATAACATGAAGGGGAAGACCATCTGCCCCTTAAGCGATGCCGCCGCCATGCCGATTGAAAGCTATCTGAAGTACTTTCGCGATGAATTCGAGCGGCACGTTGTCGAGCAACGCTGTCCGTTTGGAGCCCAGGTCGGGGCCTGGGCCAGGCCTGAGCACCAAACGTAGACAAGCGACAGGAGCACACAATGCCAGAGGGCGCCTTCTTCGTTATCATGGTGACGAAGATCGTTGTAGTCTTCGGCCTGATGTTGCTGAGCGTCAGCTACCTGACCTGGCTGGAACGGAAGGTCATCGGCGACATCCAGGTCCGGCTCGGTCCGATGCGGGTCGGTCCCCACGGGCTGCTGCAGCCGATTGCCGACGCGATCAAGCTCCTGTTCAAGGAGGAGATCGTCCCTCAGGCGGCCGACCGGACGCTCTACCTCCTCGCCCCTGCGATCGCCTTGATCCCCGCCCTCATCTCCTTTGCCGTCATCCCCTTTGGAGACCAGGTCCGGCTTTTCGGACAGACCATCGACCTGGTCATCACCGACGTCAATATCGGACTGCTGTACGTCTTTGGTGTGGCCTCGCTGGGCGTCTATGGGATCGTCCTGGGCGGGTGGGCATCGAACAACAAGTATGCGCTGTTAGGGGGGTTGCGTTCCTCGGCCCAGATGATCAGCTATGAACTCTCATTGGGTCTGTCGGTGATCGGGGTGGTGATGCTGTCGCAGTCGCTGAGCCTGGTAGAGATTGTGGGCGCCCAGGCCAGGACCTGGTTTATCCTCCTGCAGCCGATCGGATTCCTCATCTTCCTGATCTGTGCGGTCGCCGAGACCAACCGCGCGCCCTTCGACCTGCCGGAGGCCGAGACGGAGCTGGTCGCCGGCTTCCATGTCGAGTACGGTTCGATGAAGTTCGCCATGTACTTTATGGCGGAGTACGCCAACATGATTACGGTATCGGCCATGACGACAACGTTGTTCCTGGGCGGGTGGAGGGGGCCGTGGCTGCCGCCGGTGGTCTGGTTTCTCATCAAGCTCTATCTTGTAATCTTCCTCTTTATCTGGCTGCGAGGGACGCTGCCGCGCTTCCGATACGACCAACTGATGCGATTCGGATGGAAGGTGCTGCTGCCGGTCGCGCTGGCCAATGTCATAGTGACGGCCATCTTCGTGGCGTTGAGGTAGGGATGGAATGGGTGATGTTCGTTCCGCTGGCGGTCATAGCGCTTGTGACCGCAGTGATGGTCATCGTCCTGCGCAGTCCGGTCTACTGCGCCCTCTCGCTGGTCGGGACCTTCTTTGCGCTGTCGGGGCTCTACCTGTTGCTGCAGGCCCAGTTTATCGCCGTCGTCCAGGTGATCGTCTACGCCGGCGCGATCATGGTCCTGTTCCTGTTCGTGGTCATGTTGCTGGATCTGGGCCATGAACTGCCTGCCTGGTTGCAGCGGGATCGCCCCAGGCTTCTGTTTGGCGCTGGTGCGGCGCTGCTGTTATTGCTTGAACTGGCGATCCCTGTCGGCTCCTGGACCGTTCGTGCGCCCCAGGGCCCCCGAGCGTCCGAACCTGTCGGCGCCATCGGAACGACGCAAGTCGTCGGGCGCCTTTTATTCACCGATTTTCTGATCCCATTTGAGATTATGTCGGTCATCCTCCTCATTGCCATTATTGGCGCCATGGTCCTGGCCAGGAAGTAGCAAAGACAGGGTATAGGGTTTAGGGTATAGGGTTTGTAGGGGCGCTGCTTGCTGCGCCCCGTGCGAGGTGTGAAGTGCAATGACAGCGACTGTGCCGTTGAGCGCATACCTGATCCTGAGCGCCGCGCTGTTTGTCATCGGGGTGGCGGGGGTCCTGATCCGCCGTAATGCGCTGGTGATCTTCATGGCGATCGAGCTGATGCTGAATGCGGTCAATCTGACCTTTGTAGCATTCTCACGGTTCTTGCACTCGATGGATGGGCAGATCATTGTGTTGTTTGTGATGGCGGTGGCGGCGGCTGAGGTGGCTGTGGGATTGGCCATCATTATTGCGCTGTACAGAAACAAAGAGTCGGTGAATGTGGATGAGATTAATCTCCTTAAAGGCTAGTGCTTAATTGCGAAAGTTAGCGCACATACGCCGTCATACCCGCGAAAGCGGGTATCCAGTACAATCAATGGATTCCCGCTTAAGGACTGCGGGAATGACGTCAGGGATATTAATGCAATTAAGCGCTACACCCCACACCCCCTACCCTGACCTATGATTTGGCTGATTCCGGTTATCCCGCTGGTGGGGAGCCTCATCGTTGGCCTGGCAGGTCGTCGGATGTCGAGAGGCCTGATAGCGGCACTCGCCTGCGGGGCTGCGGCACTCTCGCTGATCCTCTCGGTACTCTCGCTTGCCGATCTCCTATCACTGCCGAGGGAGGCGCGTGTACTCCACGCCTCCCTCGGCTCCTGGATCGCCTCCGGCGACCTTTCGGTCTCCTTCGCGTTCCTGTTCGATCCTCTCTCTGCCGTCATGGCGTTGGTGGTGAGCGGCGTCGGCCTGCTGATCCACATCTACTCCATCGGTTATATGAAGGAGCATCGCGACTACCACCGCTTCTTTGCGCTGCTCAACCTCTTCCTGGCCGAGATGCTGATCCTCGTCCTGGCCGACAACTACCTCCTGCTCTTTGTGGGATGGGAGGGGGTCGGCCTCTGTTCGTACCTGTTGATCGGTTTCTGGTTTGAGCGGCCGGCGGCGGCGGCTGCCGGAACTAAGGCCTTCCTGGTCAACCGGATCGGCGACGCCGCCATGGTGGTCGGACTGATCTGGATGATCCTGTTGTTCGGATCGCTGGACTTTCGGATCGTCTCGGCCGATGCACCGAGCGTGCTGGCGTATGGTTCTATGACCGCGTCGCTGCTCACCCTTCTGCTCTTTATCGGGGCCACCGGCAAGTCGGCGCAACTGCCGTTGTATGTCTGGCTCCCCGATGCGATGGAGGGCCCGACCCCCGTCTCGGCGCTGATTCATGCGGCCACCATGGTGACGGCGGGCGTCTACCTGGTTGCGCGTTCCGCGCCGCTGTTTCAACTGGCCCCGGTCAGCCTCGAAATTGTGGCCTGGGTCGGTGGTCTCACGGCCCTGTATGCCGCCAGCATCGCCCTGGTGCAGACCGACATCAAGCGGGTGATCGCCTACTCGACCATCTCGCAGCTTGGCTATATGTTTTTGGGTCTGGGGGTTGGGGCATACGCCGCCGGGATCTTCCACCTGATGACCCACGCCTTTTTCAAGGCGCTCCTCTTTCTGTCGGCCGGTTCGGTGATTCATGCGCTGGCCGGCGAGCAGGATATTCGGAACATGGGCGCTCTTCGGCAGTCGCTTCGCGTTACGGCCGGGAGTTTTCTGGTCGGCGCGTTGGCGAATGCCGGGGTTGTCCCCTTCGCCGGCTTCTGGAGCAAGGATGAGATCCTTGCTGCCGTCTACACCTCGGGGCATATGCCGCTCTGGATCATCGGTGTGCTGACCGCCGCGGGTACCGGGCTCTACATGTTTCGTCTCTACTTTCTCGCCTTCGAGGGAAAGCCGAGACTTGACGTCCATACGATGAGCCACGTACATGAGGCGCCGTGGAGTATGCGCCTGCCGCTTCTGTTGTTGGCGTTCGGATCGGCCACCGTCGGCTTTGTCGGCGTCCCGTCGGGATCGGGTCTCTTTCAGCGATTTCTGAGTTCGGTCTTTCCCGCATCGGGGCATGAGGGCGCCGCCGACCTGGGTTCCGAGGTCGTGCTTGCGGTTGCGGCCCTTGTGATGGCTGTGGGCGGGATTGTCGTCGCCTATCGGTACTGCCTTCTGGATCCCAATAGGGCCGAACGACTGGCCCAGCGCCACCCGGCCCTCTACCGCATCCTCTTGCATAAATATTGGGTTGATGAGTTCTACGATGCGACCGTGATCAGGCCGACCGTCGGCTCTGCCCGGATGCTGTCGGAGGCGCTCGATGCGCGTGCCATCGACGGGTCGGTCAACGGTATTGCGGTGCTTACAGCTTGGGCCGGGAGCCTGTTGAGGCGACTACAGACCGGCGAGGTTCCGGCCTATGTCCTCTCAATCCTGGTGGGCGCCGTGGTCCTCCTGGGGTACCTGGCGTTTTCCGGATAGGATGCAACGGACACTATGCACCAGATAGATTGGCCGATCCTCTCAATACTGATTATCGTTCCGCTCTGTGGCGTCCTGGTGCTTGCATGTGTGGACGGGGCTCGTGAGCCGCTGATCAAGCGGCTTACACTGGCCGTCGCCGGACTCACCCTCCTGTTCTCGTTGATAGTGTATGCGCGCTTTGATCCGACCGAGGCCGGGATGCAATTCGTTGAGCGGGCGCCATGGATCGACGCGATCGGCAGCAGCTATCTGCTCGGCGTAGATGGGATCAGCCTGCCGATGCTGCTGCTGACGACGTTGCTTACGCCTATCGCGATCCTGGCCTCCTTCTCCGGGATCACGAACCGGATAAAGGCATACATGATCTGCATGCTGCTGCTTGAAGCCGGCATGATCGGTGTCTTTGTCGCCCTGGATCTGGTCCTGTTTTATGTCTTCTGGGAGGGGATGCTGATCCCGATGTATTTCCTGATCGGCGTATGGGGCGGGCGGCGGCGGGTCTATGCCACAGTGAAGTTTGTCCTCTATACGATGGCAGGAAGTGTCCTGATGCTGCTGGCGATGATCGCGGTAGCCTTTCAGTATCGCAGCAGTACAGGCTGGTTGACGTTTGATCTGCTGGAGTTGATCGGCGGGTCGATCCCCTATGACACCCAACTGTGGCTCTTTGCCGCCTTTGCGCTGGCCTTTGCCATCAAGGTGCCGATGTTTCCGTTTCATACATGGCTGCCGGATGCCCACGTGGAGGCGCCGACGGCTGGGAGCGTCCTGTTGGCCGGAGTCCTGTTGAAGATGGGGACGTACGGATTCCTTCGGTTCGCGCTCCCGCTCTTTCCGGAGGCTGCCGCTGCCTTTACCCCGCTGATCTCCGTGCTGGCCGTTATCGGCATCCTGTACGGTGCGCTGGTCTCCATGGTGCAGGATGATCTCAAGCGACTGGTCGCCTACAGCTCGGTCAGCCACCTGGGGTTCGTCATGCTCGGGATCTTTGCCATGAACCTGCAGGCCGTGGAGGGCTCTATCCTGCAAATGGTCAATCATGGCCTCTCGACCGGCGCCCTCTTCCTGCTGGTCGGGATGATCTATGAGCGACGCCACACCAGGATGATCGAGGAGTTCGGCGGGCTCTCGCGACCGCTCCCGCGCTTTGCGCTCTGTTTCCTGGTGGTGGTCATGTCGTCCATCGGTCTGCCTGGCCTGAACGGGTTTGTCGGGGAGTTCCTGATCCTGGCCGGAACGTTCCGCGTCCACAAGGGGTTGGCGGTGCTGGCCGCCATCGGCATCGTCCTGGCGGCGATCTATATGCTCTGGATGTGGCAACGGGTGATGTGGGGGCAAAGCCGTCGTGCCGACAACCTGACGCTTCGCGATATGAGCCGCCGTGAGATGGCGATGTTGGTCCCGATTATCCTGCTCATCGTATGGATCGGCCTGAATCCGAATCCCCTCCTCAGACGGATGGATGCGTCGGTGGGACAGCTCCTGGACGGAATGCGGAACGCGACGTCCGAGGCGCGGAGTGCGCGGCATGAAGTGCGAACGATAGGGTGTAGGGTAAGAGACGAGGGTATGGGGTATAGGGTATGGGGTAAGACCCCAACCCCCAACCCCCAAACCCCGCTTTTCACGTGCGAGATGTGAATTGACAGAGCTGGTGCTGCCTCAGATTGACTGGACTGTGTTTGCGCCGCTTATACCGGTGGCCGTTGGCGGTTTCGCGACGCTGATGATCGATCTCTTCCCTTCGTCGGGTCGGAAGCAGGTTGCTGCCATCCTGAGCGTGATTGCGCTGGCGGTATCCATTGTGCTGTCGATCCGTTCATGGGGGACGATTGGGTACGGGGTTCACGACGCGGTTGTCTTGGATCGGTTTACCCTCTTCTTTTACCTTGTGCTCGGCCTGATCGGGATCCTCACCATCCTGCTGTCAATGGGTCATCTTGGCACAGCTACCGCCGATCAGGGCGAGTATTACAGTCTGATCCTTTTCTCGGTCTTGGGGATGATGCTGATGGCCGCCGGGGGGGACCTGATCGTCATGTTTCTCGGGCTGGAAACCTTCTCGCTGGCCCTGTATATCCTCGCCGGGTTCTGGAAGACCGAACTGCGCTCGAACGAGTCGGCGCTCAAGTATCTGCTGCTGGGGGCCTTTGCCGGCGGCTTTTTCCTCTACGGCATCGCCCTGATCTATGGGGCGACCGGCACGACCGTCCTTCGACAGATCATGGCCTTTCTGGCTGATGGGGATCCTCCGTCGCCTCTGTTCTGGATCGGGGGAGGCCTGCTGCTGATTGGATTCGGCTTCAAGATCGCCTCCGTCCCGTTTCATATGTGGGTTCCTGACGTCTATGAGGGGGCGCCCACCTCGGTCACGGCCTTTATGATCGCGGGGACTAAGGCGGCGGCTTTTGCCGCCTTCCTGCGGGTATTCCTGCTGGCGCTCCCTGCTCTTCACGTTCGTTGGTCGGTCGTGATCTGGGTCCTGGCGGTCCTGACTATGACCATCGGCAATCTGGTAGCCCTGGCTCAAAGCAACATCAAGCGGATGCTCGCCTATAGCTCTATTGCGCACGCCGGATATCTGTTGGTGGCGTTGGTCGCCGGCGGATCATCGGGGGTCGCCGGTATCCTCTTCTACCTGGTTGTCTATGCCCTGATGAACCTGGGCGTCTTCGCCGTCATCATCGCGGTGCAACACCACAAGCGAGAGCGACTGTTGCTGAGCGACTATGCGGGTCTCGGATGGCAGCGGCCGTTCCTGGCGGCCTGCATGGCGGTCTTCATGTTCTCGTTGTCCGGGATCCCCCCCACGGCCGGTTTCATGGGCAAGCTGTATATTTTCAGCGCCGCCCTTGAAGGCCACTACCCCGGCCTGGCCGTGATCGGTGTACTGAACAGCGTCGTATCGGTTTACTACTATCTTCGCGTCGTCGTCATTATGTACATGAGTGAGACAGCATCCCCGTCACCGCTCGTCGCGGCGCCTGCCGCGGCCGTCCTGGCCGTACTGGTGTCCGTCCTGGGAACCCTTCACCTTGGTCTGTTCCCGGCGAGCCTGCTCGATCTGGCGCGGCAGTCGGTCTCCGCAATTGTAGGATGAGAGGAACTCTGGCCATGAAAGCGATCAAGATTCCCGAGAAGACGGTCACCCGGCTTTCGATCTACCTGCGCTGTGTGGAGGAGTTGGAGAATGAGGGAACGACGAGCATCTCGTCCAAGCAACTGGCCGATCGTTTCGGTTTGAACTCCGCCCAGGTACGGAAAGACCTGGCCTACTTCGGCCAGTTCGGCATCAGGGGTCTGGGATACTACGTCACCCCGCTGCGGCATAGCCTGGAGGAGATTCTCGGGCTGAAGCGGGGCTGGGAGGTGGCGCTGGTCGGATTAGGGAATCTGGGTTCGGCCTTGATCGCCTACAAGGGGTTTCAGGAGAAGGGCTTCAAAATCTCCGTCGTATTCGATCGTGACCCGGCCAAGGTCGGTCGCCAGATTGATGGCATCCCGGTCATGGATACCGGGTCGATCGCCTCGGTTGTCCGCAAGCGGAAGATCAAGATCGGGATCCTGGCCGTTCCGGCAGCCGGCGCTCAGGCGGTCCTCGATGCGTTGGTCAAGGGCGGGGTGACGGCGGTCCTCAATTTTGCCCCCGCCCAACTGGCCGCCCCCGATTCGGTTAAGGTCCAGAACGTCGACCTGTCGGCCCTCCTGAAGACGCTCAGTTATCACATCGCCCGCGCCGAGCAGCCGCGCCCCCGCACGCCTTGATACCCGACGCCTTCTGCTTGCAGCCAAGCGAGGACCGGTTATGGCGGGTGTACTCTGCATGACTACGAAGTCCTTGGATTTTTACATTGAATCAAGTAAGGTTAGAGTAACTCGCGAGAGGGGGGGCGTGATGAAGGTCACCCGCTACACTTACCTCCTTACTGTGAATGACAGAAAGCGGCATGAACACGTCACTGAACATGGGGCCGTGAAGCGGTTCGCGGTGCAGTATGAGACCTTCATCGACGGAAACTGGTACCCGGTCATTCGCTACGATACCGCCCATGGCTTTCCTCATATGGATAGGATTCGCCCCGATGGCACCCTAGAGAAGATTCCCCTACTCACCAAGGACCTAGGGGAGGCGTTGACATGTGCTGATCAGGACATCGACGAGAACTGGGCACGGTACAAAGAGGCGTATCTGAAAAGGAAGAGATGATGACGGAGCAAGAACTGTTCACGAAAAACCTGAAGCTGTCGACGGAGTTCGACCTCTACCTCGTTGAGCATCCCGACATGGCCGAGCAGATCCCGGAAAACGCCTTAGTCGTCCTCCTGCCAGAGGAGGACCAAGAACTATGCGCCAGGAACCTTGCGTTGGCGAACGCTCGCCGGGAGCCGGGGCAGTCAGTGGTGTACGTCAAGATCGAGAAGGTTGCCCCGCCCCGCTCACGACTGGTAAAGCCACGGGTAGAGGTGGCGGCTTAAGGCGTTCCGTTTGATGGAGATCCCGTAGGGTTCCACGAGCATTCTGCCCGACAGTCAGATTGAATCATCGGATTTACACACGATGCTACCGATTACACGGCGGCCGCTTCGGAATTTCCTTGAAGTCTTGCACTTCCCGCCGCGATACGGGAAACGTATAGGGCTGCTCGCGTGCCTTGAGGTAGGGTTGAGGGGATTCCAAATCGTCCTGCGGGACGTCCTGGCAAAAGACCGTGACGCTGATCTCTCCTTCTGGTAGATCCACGATCCGGTTGGCATTCAGGATTCGGCCACAGATATGCTTGTCCGGAAGATTTTCCAGCACATGCTTGTCCCGATCACGTGCGCGAAAGATAATCCCATTCGGCTGCTCGTCATAGCTCAACGTATTGAGACTGCATTGTGGCAAGATGCGGACACTTCCCTCCTGGGTGTCATACCAGAGCGGTCGTGCCGTCTTGTTCCAGTAGATGAGGTGCTGGGTCGCGCTTCCCACGGAATCCGGCGCCTCCAGAGTTCCGGAATACACATAGCGAGAGGCGCAACCTGACAGGATCAAAACCACCAGCAGCAACCCGCGCAGAGCAGATCTCATCCTCTGAATCCTCCGCAACCAAATTGGCGTAATCAACCCAAAAGACTTACGAGATCATCCCCAAGTCCTGGGTGGAACCAATAGCCGATATGGGCCGACAACCATGCCTTCCCGACATCCACGACCTTGTCATGAATAATCCAACCGCAGTCGTCACCGTCCGTCTTGAACCGCTCGGCGATGACATAGCCTTCATAGGGTTTTCCATAGAATGAACCACTCACGACAGGGTCGGTGCGATCCCAATAGTTGATCCAGCGGAGAAACTTGGTGCTGCCTCGCCCAAGTGGTTTCACTTGGTCGCGCTTGAACATCCGGAGACCGATCGGGGAGCCAAGGGTAATCAGGCCGAGTGCCGGCCACGACTTTCTATTGTCCCGCTCAAAGAGCCCTGGCGTACCAATCAACTGATTCACTGCATCAAAGGCATAGATCGTTCCCAAACTGTGGGCGACCAGATAGAGCGGGTTCCCTTCTTCATGGATTTCGAGGAGCCGATCCACAAGGCCCTGACGAATCTTCTGGGCCGTTGTGTCGCCTTTCAGGGCAATCAGAACATCCAAAACAGTATCCGCGGTGAGGTCCACGACCTTCTCTGCGATGATGTTCGTAAGAAACAGCTTCAGTAGTTGCCGAAGTTGCCGTTGAGCCTCATCATTAATGTTTTCGTACCGGTACATCTCGGTTTCGAAACGGAGCGGCGCGTTATTAAGACGGTTCTTGATCAGCTCTTTGACGAGTTGATGCTGGTTCTGGTCGGCGTCCGTTCCTGATTGGACCCCGTGAATCACGAGGACGCGCTTCGGTTTAGTCGGATCGATGGCCACGTTACTCTTCCTCCACGAGTCAGTTGATCATTCACCCGAGCATGGACCACGTTCAGCTCCATCGAACGGGGTTCTTAGCTGCTGCAAACAGCCTGGCGTCAAGAGGTGTACGATCGATTGTTACCTTCCCTTCTGATTGAGGAGAGTATCGATAGCTTTTTGAAACTCCTCCTCGGTCATCGCCCCCTTCGATCGTCCGAAGAGACTGCCGTCTTTATTGATCAGGAAGGTGGTCGGCGTTCCTTCGATCTGATAGCGCCTGCCGATCTCGCCGGTGGTATCGCGTCCTACAGAATAAGGGATCTTGTACGTCTCGATAAACCTCCGTGCGTCGGCCTCGTTATCCCAGAATACGTTAACGCCCAGCATCACAAGCCCCTTGCCCTTATACTGCTGGTAGATCTTTGCCAGAACGGGAGCCTCCCGTTGACAGTGGGGTCACTTCGAGTGAAAGAAGTTGATGAGTACCGGCTTGCCGCGAAAATCCTTCAGCGCGACCGACTTGCCGTCCAGCAGCGGCATCGTAAAGTCCGGGACAGGGGCCGCGTGAACGGCCTGGGCCACCAGCAGTATACTGATCATAAGTGTTGTGAACATTATTTTTCGCACGGGATTGTTCATATCTGGTTCCTCCAAACGTAGGGGCGCAGTTTACTGCGCCCTCTTTGGGCGTCGCATGCCACGCCCCTACAGTTGTGATTGATGGCTGCTCTTTAATCCAAACCGTACTCTTGCCAGCGCCGGTCCACGAGGGTCTTGGTCTCGCGATCCATCACCTGTTCCTCCGGCCAGTCGCGCGCGAACCCCTCCCCCTTCCACTTCCGCGTACCGTCGATCCCCATCTTGGAGCCGTATTTTGGCAGCCGGCTGGCATGATCCAGCGTTTCAACCGGACCCATGACAAATTCGATGTCGCGCTCCGGATCGATGTGATTCAGGACCTTCCAGACTACCTCGGCCGGATCGCGGACGTTCACCTCCTTATCCACGACCACGATCACCTTCGAGAACATCGCCTGGCCCATGCCCCAGATCGCGTGCATGATCTTGCGCGCGTGGCCCGGGTAGGTCTTGTCGATGCTGACGATGACCAAGTTGTGGAAGACCCCGGCGAACGGCATGTGAAAGTCCACGATCTCCGGCAACTGTTTTCGCAGGAGGGGGAGCGACATCCGTTCCACAGCCGTCCCCATGTGGCAATCCTCCATGGGCGGTCGGCCGACGATGGTGGTCTGGTAGATCGGGTTGCGACGGTGAGTGACGGCCGTCAGGTGAAAGACAGGGTAATAGTCGGGGAGGGAGTAAAAGCCGGTGTGGTCGCCGAACGGCCCCTCCAGGCGCAGCTCATCCGGCTCGACATACCCCTCCAGCACGATCTCGGCGTTGGCCGGGACCTCCAGGTCGACGCTCTCGCACGGCGTCATCTCGACCGCCCGCTTCCGCAGGAAGCCGGCGATCAGCATCTCGTCGACCCCGTCGGGCGCCGGAATGACCGCCGAGAGGGTCGTTGCCGGATCGGGTCCGATGGCCACGGCGACCTCGGTGCGGCGTCCCGATCGCCGGTTTTTCTCGTAGTGTCTGGCCCCGCCGTGGTGGATGTGCCAGTGCATGCCCGCGGTCCGTTCGTCGTAGATCTGCATCCGATACATGCCGCAGTTGCGCGTGCCGGTCTCCGGATCTTTTGTAAAGACCAGGGGGAACGTGATGAACCGGCCGCCATCCAGCGGCCAGCACTTGATGACCGGCAACAGGTCGAACGAGGGCTCTTTCGTGATGCGCACCTCCTTGCACGGGCCGTCCTTTACCCGCTTCGGGAGATAGCTCGCCATTTCCGTAAGCTTCGGCAGCATTTTGAGCTTTTCGAGCCACCCCTCCGGGCTCTTGATCTCGAAGATCCCCCCAAGTTCTTCTGCCAACTCGTCTAGTGACCCACGCTGCAACGCCAGGCAGAGGTGCGCCTCTGACCCAAAGGCGTTGATCAGGAGCGGCATAGAGGAACCCTTGACCCGCTCGAACAGCAGGGCAGGGCCGAGCCGCTTGCTGACCCGATCGGTGATCTCGGTGACCTCGAGAATCGGATCGACCTCGGTCTTGATCCGCTTCAGCAGCCCCCGCTGCTCCAGCGCCGCTATATAAGCCCGCAGATCGTCGTATGCCATATAACGACAGTGATGAGTGAGTAGTGGTTAGTACTTGGTTGCAAAAATACCCGTAACGTCATTCCCGCAGTCCTTAAGCGGGAATCCATTGATTTTACTGGATACCCGCTTTCGCGGGTATGACGGATTTCATACGCTAACTTTCCTAATTAAGTACTAGTGATTGATGTAGGGGCAGGGCTTGCCCGGCCCAAAGAGGGCGCAGCAAACAGCGCCCCTACGCGGCTGGTCGCTGCCTTATTGATCGCTGTCACTATAACGGAGGCAGGTGAGGTCGGCAAGCAAAAATGGGGTAGGCGGCAAGCCGCTCCGGTTTCCCCTCACGCCTTCTCCGTACCCTTTCTTCTTGACACCCACCATGACGGGATTACAATTCGCTGAGGTTGAAGTTGCTGATATTTTGAGAGACGGATTTCACCTCTCGGTTGGCAACGAGAGCTATTTAGACCATGTTGAGTATGGATCCCCTTTGCTTAGAGCCTCATACGAGGTTACGTTCGGAGGTTGTGTGCCATGACACACGTCGATCCTGAGCTGTTATCACGCATCACTATTGAACCTGGGAAATGTGGGGGACGACCGTGTATTCGAGGGAAGCGCCTGCGCGTGAGCGACGTATTGGAACTCTTGGGAGCAGGAGCCACTATTGAGGAGATCCTGGAAGATTACTCGTTTCTTGAACGGGAGGATGTCCTTGCCGCGTTGCAGTACGCCGCGCACCAGACCGACCACCTTATTCTTCATGTTGCATGAAGTTCCTCATCGATAACCAACTCCCCATTGCGTTAAGTCGCTTTTTGCAGACACAGGGGCTCGAATCCCGACATGTAATGGAGTTGGGACTCGATGAGGCCAGCGACCTGGAAATATGGCGGTATGCAGATGCAGAAGATTATGTGATCGTCAGCAAAGACGAGGATTTCCTGCACTTGGTTAATCTGGGCGCCGGCGGGCCATCAGTAGTCTGGGTGCGTCTGGGCAACTGTCGGAAGGGTCCACTGCTCGATGCCTTTGCCCGAGTCCTACCCGAAATCCTCAGTGCCTTGCAGGGCGGACAAAAGGTGGTAGAGATCCGCTAAGCATCCCGAACCCGTCTTATTTCGCCGTGAGGTGCAGGGCCTGGCGGATGCCCTCTGCGAGCCACTGGCGGATTAAGGTCTGGTAGGGAATCGATTGGATCGTCGCAATCTTTTTCAGCGCCTGGATCTGCGCCGGATCAAGCTTGATCGAGATATTCCGGAGTCGGCGCCCCCTTGCGACCTTGTAGGATCTACCGGCGCAACTCCTCGTCCAGGGCGAATTCAATCGGCGCTTCCTCGAGTTCGCTGAGGACGCCTCGACGGTCATAGTATCTGCGGGGGTTTCTTTCACCGTTCCGACAGCCTTTCCCATCTCTTTACCCTCTCCGATGTTGTTGGTAGTACCGCCGCTCGGCGATACCCATATCCCATCCGGTGATGACCAGGATGATACCCCCGGGTCTCTTTTCAAAGACGATCACAAGGAGTCTCCCGTGTCGCTGATACCTCGAGCTGTCACGTTTTATACCGCTGCGTCGATTACGTCATTCGGATTGATTCCGATCGTGGAGGGATCGAGGGTTGCCGCGATCGACCGGCGGTCCCCTGCCAGATCAAGCGGGTGCGGGCGCCCGTAGCGGGCGCCGGTCGTATCGGCGACCAGTAATAGTCCCGGCTGCGACGGCTGTTGCGGGTTCGGTCGGCTGACGACGCCGATCTCGCCGGAGGAAAGTCGCACGCAGGTCCCCACCGGGTAGATACTGAGGCTATGGGCAAGGGTCTGCACGAGCGAGAGCTCAAGACGCCGTTCGAGTCCCAGGCCGTGGAGGTGACGCAGCGCCTGGACAGCCGGCATACCCTTGTGGTAGACGCGATCGCTGGTCATGGCATCATAGATGTCCGCGACGCTGCTGATCAGGCCGAACCGGCTCACCTGGGCCCTCTTCCGGCCAAAGGGGTATCCGCTTCCGTCCAGTCGCTCGTGATGCTCCAGGGCCGGGTGAACGGCCTGCTCGGAAAAACCACTCGACTGGGACAACAGCTCTACCCCTCGCAAGACATGTTGCTTGATAATCTCGAACTCATGAGGCTCCAGGCGGGCCGGTTTATTCAGGATGTCGATGGGAACGAGCATCTTCCCGAGATCGTGCAGCAACATCCCCAATCCCAACTGAAACAGGGTGTCGCGAGACATCCCGACAGATCGGCCCATCGTCAACCCGAGGACAGCCACATTGACGGAGTGGAAGAAGGTATATTCATCAAAGCTCTTGAGGCGGGAGAGGCTGCTGAGTGCATGGGGATTGCGCAGTAGGCTGTCCACCATCTTGTTCACCACATTGCTGGTGGCCGTCAGATCAACCATCCGACCCATTCGGGCGTCCTGCATGGCCTGTTGAATCGTCCGCTTGGCTTCCGCATAGACCTGTTTGGCGTACGGCAACTCCTCTTCAAAGCTGGATGGAGTAACGTCTCCGGATGGCCTCTGGGCGATATCCATCGGATCAATGGCGTCGACTGGACAGGGGAGATCTGGCCCTTTTTCTGTATCGATTTCCACATAGCGGATCCCAGCCTTCCGTAACGCCCGGATCTGATCATCATTGCTGATCTGCATGTGGTGGCGCCAGAAAGGGGTGTTGAACCAGGATTTATCGAGACCGGTCACGTACATCCCGACTCTGAGTTGATCGATCGAAATCCGTCGCTGCATTGGGTATATCTCCCGTCGGCGGATTACCGGGCGCCGATGTGAATTCCTCAAGATCACAATCTCGATCCGGCGCTTGGTTTCCCACATCATCGAGTCACGCCGAATGCGAACCCAGCTTAACATCATGAGGTATTCCGCTCAAGTGAATGAACCTCAGGATACTGTCTACGATCTGTCGTCTCCTTTCGTCACGGCTGGGAAGCTTCTTGGGAGTTCCTTCCGGAACCTGTCGAAGCCCTCTTGCGACCGCTCACGCATTTCTTCCTTGACACCTCCCGGCGCTTTCCGATACAAACCAACGGTTACGCATGAAGGCACAGTTTGTGGAGAGCGCGATGAAGCTGATGATCAGCGTACGGGACGAGCACGAGGCGGCAGCCGCCTTGGCCGGTGGGGCGGATATCATTGATGTCAAGAACCCGGCCGAGGGATCGCTGGGGGCGGCGCGGCCGGAGACGATCACGGCAATCGTTCGAGCGGTCCGGGGCGCAACCCCTGTCAGCGCAGCGATCGGCGATGTTCCGAATCTGCCGGGAACTGTCGCCCTCGCCGGTCTGGGGGCGGCTACCTGCGGGGTCCGATACGTCAAGGTGGGACTGTTGGGCGCTCGGACAGGGGCGGAGGCCGCCTGCCTGCTTGGTGCCGTCAGCGGCGCGTTGCGGATGATGAACAGTACCGTGGGTCTGGTGGCCTGTGCGTACGCCGATGCCGCCCGCGTGGGCTCGCTTGATCCGTTTGAGCTGCCTGATGCTGCTGTCCCCTTTGTTGAGGGATGCCTCATCGATACCGCCATCAAAGACGGGCGTTCGCTCTTTCAGTGTCTTTCAGAAGACGCCATCGCCCGGTTCGTTCAGGCATGCCACGATCGAGGTCTCTTCTGCGGTCTGGCGGGCTCCCTACAGTTGGCGGATCTTCCCAGGGCGCTGGCGCTCGGCGCCGATATTGTCGGTGTGCGAGGTGCAGCATGTGCAGGGGGGGAGCGGCGTGGGGCGTTGTCTGCCGAACAGGTGAAGCTCCTGCGTTCGGTGCTCAGCTATCAGCCATTAGCGGTCAGCTAAGAGCTGTAAGCTGACGGCTGACAGCTTATTGCCGCATAACCACGCAGGTCCCGACTGTTCTCCTGCATTCCAGCCACTCTTTCACACGAGCGGGATGCGTCCCGTTGATGATCCAGCAGCACGCGATCCCGTTCAGCCATCCGCCAAACTCACGATCCACACCGCCGTAACGCTGGAGCTGTACACGCGTAATGCTCGGCAGCAGGGGCGCCGATAGGTTCGCCTTCGGATCCTGCGCGAAGAGTCCGTCTACAGACTTCAAGAGCAGTAGGGTATCGGCCTTTACGAGGCCGGCGATGTAGGCGGCGATCGAATCCGAGGTCACACCCCACGACGGCGTAAAGGGATCCCAACGTAAGAGGGATCGGGAGGGGAGGTAGACCGGAAGGCGACCGTCTCGGACAACCCTCGTGATCTGATGCAGACTGGAGACGGGCGTGGCCAGAGAGGCGAGATCGCACAGTTGAAGACCGTACTGATCCATCGCCAGGATGGCCATCCGATGCGCGGTGCGTTCGGTAAGCCGTGATCGGCGATACTCGGTCCGCACCAGATCGGCAAAGACGCCGCCGCCCGGAACGACCAATACGTTAGCGGAGCCTCTCCACTGCTCAATGGAATCGAGCAGCTTTCCGATCCCTCGCCACCGGCCGAGACTGCCGCCCACCTTGATGACAGTGTCGATTTTCATGAATCACCTATCGGCGCTCGGCTCTGTATGTGCAAGATCGGATCGCTATCGTAGGGGCAGGGCTTGCCCTGCCCATCCTGGGCGCAGCAAGCAGCGCCCCTACATTGCTATCGGGACAATTCGCGTCCCAACAGGTAGGCGGCTGCCGTGCAAGGACTCAATGACACCGCCCCGCTGTCGATGAGTGCCGGGGCGTCACACACTGTAAGGCCCAGTCGTCTTGCGCAGGTCTCCCCCAGGAAGGCGCCGATCCCCACCGGTACGACAGGGAAATGGAGACCGTTCTCGATCCTGGAGAGGACCTGAAACATCCCCTCCGTAATCTGTTGGATCTGCTGTTCGGCGATATAGGCGGCCATAGTGTGAAGCTCGCTCGCTGTGAGGTGCTTGCTGTCTTCGCAGACTACTCTGGCCAGCCGACGCAGCGCCCCCTCGCTCGTTTTCTCGCCCCCGTCTGGCGCTGCGCAGGTATAGTCGTCCGAGGTGAGCTGTCCCAACGCCAGATACACATCGGCAGAGATGGCGAAGTATTCGGCCGATATTCGACAGATCACACCTCGCACAGGGATGCCGGATGCGATGGCAGCGACCGGCGTGCGGAGTGCGCCGGTGTAGATCAGCTCTCCGTGCGCCAACCGCTCGATGTCCCGCTTGCCCCGTGCGATCGGCCTGCCGCCCATGATCGGAATCAGATCGGTCGTGGTGCTGCCGATATCCATCATCAGGCAGTCCGGTTGCCGGGTTGCCAGGACCATCGCCTCGGCGATCCAATTGGTCGGCGCGAGTGTGAGCAGCTCGACCTCCCCCGTGTCTAAACACATAAGCCGACCATCAAGATCGATCGCGTACAGCGGGATGTCGGGGACCGCCGCTCTCACCGCGTTGATGATGAACGCGACCCCTTCGGCCCTGTCGGCGAACGCATCACAGAGCTCTCCGGTCATCGTCACCACCATGGCATCCGTAGGTCCCAGCTCGGCATAGATCGTTTGCAGGAGTGAGTGGAGGCTATTGCTGTTATGCCACAGCTCGAAATGGCGGCGAACCGCGCGCCCGCTTTCCGCACGCCCGTCGGCACACAGCAGGCGGGCGGCCTTCACGTTCGCGCCGCCGATGTCCCATCCAATTATGCGAATCACCGTACGCCCTCTGAGACTGTTATCGTACCGTCCCGCGTGGTAAAGTGCGCCGACCCGATGATGTCGATGTCGGCAGGGTCCGGGAGCTTGCCTGCCGCTGCGTCGAGCATCAGGGCAGCCAAATTCTGTCGAAGGACCTTTCGAAGCCCGACGTACGAGGTTGTGAGGCGAGGATTCACCTCGATAACCACGGCGTCGTCATCAGTCAGGACCAGATCGATTCCCACATACCCTTTGAGGCCGGGGATCGCCTGGACGACCTCCGCCGCCCGATGAAACGCCAGGGTACGGAGCGGGTGCTCAAACGGGACGCACCCCCCGTAATACGTCAGTCGGCTTCGCCCTCTAATCTCCTGGTGGTTCAAGGTGAGCGGGACAGACCGGCTCCCGTCGGTCAAAAGGGAGACGCTGGCATGAACGCCGTCGATGTAGTGTTGCAACAGGAGGTCCTTACCCGGTGTCGTCTGCCTGGCGGTCGCGGCCGTCCGCTCCAATTCCGATGGTCTTTGCGCAATGAATACACCGTCACACCCGACCCCGTCTATCGGTTTTGCGACCACAGGATAGCTAAGCCGCCGATCTATAGACAGCGGGTCATCAACAGGGCGAAGATGAATCGTCTCGGGGGTGGAGATACCGTGCTCCTCCAGCCATCGATGGGTGAGCATCTTGTTGCCGGCAACCTTGACGCCGGCAGTGCCGGATCCTACGACCAACTTGCCGCAACGTTCGACTATTGCCGTGATCGCCTCGAGTCGGCCGTCTGTCTCCGGGGCGATCAGAAACGTGGCATCCGCCTCTACGACCATCTGTCGGAAGGTGTGATGGTAGCCGTCCCTGCTGTCAACGATCTGAAGACCGGGGTGAGGGCGCAGTTGCGGCAGATACCGCCGATCGACCTGCACGACCAGCCGATGCTCTTGAAGGTCAAGCAGATCGGCCAGCAGCGCCTGGAGCATCATGCGCCCCTCTGCCAGCAGCGTCGCCGGGACCGGGCCTTCACCCAACCCGCCGGCCGTGATACACTCATGCACGAATATCTTCATCGCTTAGAATGTCTCCCGTGTCATTGCGAGGCGCAGCCGAAGCAATCTCACAGTCGTTCGGGATAACTACGGTGAGATTGCCGTGCTCCCGTTGGTCGCTCGCAATGACGAGCCAGTGACGGGACGATCTCGCAACAGACTTTTAGCCCATGCGTAGGCCGCCGGCGCATGGGGTATTGTGGAGAAGCGACGATCGCTGCTGTGCAGATCATACCGGTCATCGATATCATGCGAGGGGTTGCGGTTCATGCGCGCAGAGGGGAGCGGTGGGCATACGAACCGATCCAGAGCGTTCTGTTGCAAGGGGCCGATCCCGTTATCCTCCTGCGGGCGTACTGTGAAACGCTTAAGAGCGCATCGGTCTATGTTGCCGATCTGGATGCGATCATGGGCGGCGGCGATAATCTGGCCCTGATCAAGAAGATGGCCGCTGCCGAGCCGCAGCTTCAGTTGCTGGTCGATGCCGGCATTCACGATATCCAGCAGGCGAGGCGGCTGTTGGATGCCGGCGTAAAGAAGGTCATTATCGCCTCTGAGTCACTGGCGGGTTGTGATGCAGCATCCGGGCTTCTCGCCGCGCTGGGTCCGGAGCGCGCGCTTTTCAGCCTCGATCTGAAAGCACAAGCCGTGGTTTGGCAAAGACCGTCCACCGAGTCGAACGACCCGGTCGCAGCAGCCTTACGCCTGCTGTCACTCGGATGTCGTGAGGCGATTCTCCTCGAGATGGACCGGATCGGTACGGGCGGCGGCCCCAATACAGCGTTACTCGGCAGGGTCACGGCGGCCGCCCCCGATATGCGATTCATTGTAGGCGGCGGCGTCGCATCGGTCGCGGACCTGACAGGCCTGCAGCGCGCCGGCGCGTCGGGGGCGCTGCTTGCCACTACGCTCCACAGCGGGGCGATCACGCGGACGGCCTTGGATCGCCTGGAGGCAGAGACCTAGAAGGCCTCTTCGTAGGAGGCTTCCTGCCCAAACGATTCCTGTACGCCGACCCTGATAGTGACGACCCCCTCGCCCCCGTATTGACGCTTGATCTCTTCCCGCAATAGTCCGCAGATATACCTGGCTAACAGCTCTGCGCTGGTGTTATGGATCGGCAGCAAGAGGACGTCTTCAATCGGAAAGCGGTACTGCTTCTTACCGTAGACCGCATCGACAATCATGTCGCCGCTTTCGATCCGCAGGCCCGCATTCTCGGTCGGCAGCATGACCTTGTGGTTGAGCTGCTCGCAGATCGCTTTCATAAGCGGCTTGACGGCGAGGAAATCGAGGACATAATCGTTCGGCTGAAGCGACCCTTCCAGTTCCACCCAGGCCCTGTAGTTATGCCCGTGCAGGCCCTCGCATTTGCCGTTGCCGAAAAGCACAAAATGGGCCGAGCTGAACTTCAGATTCTCGTGATCAATCCTAATGCGAAACGCAGCCATGATACCTCCTCACTAGCGCCCCCAAAGAGCGTAGGTGGAAGCTATCGCACCGATGTGTCGGCTGTCAAGACCGATTTGCTATCTGTTTCGAAACAACCGCTAGACAGATAATGGGGCAAGTGATAAAATCCCGTCCGCGCGAAATAGGGATGCGTGAACGTGATGACCATCGCCGTAAAAAGAAAGCCGATGCCGGCACTGCTCGGTGCGAGAGAGCGGCGAGATTGTTCTGAACCGACCTGGATCCTGGAATTCTGCGGCCAACAACATGGCCTTCATGAGCAAGCACGCCCGGCCGAATGACATCCGGAGGCACATCGAGCCCCAGAAAGTTCCACAGGAAGGATTCTGCAGCTATTGCTGAGGGATAACCGATGGTGAGAATCGCGATCAACGGTTTTGGACGAATCGGCCGGCTGGCGTTTCGCGCCGCGTGGGAACAGAAGCGGGCGCTTGATGTCGTGGCGATCAACGATCCGGCCGGGGCCCGCACCGACGCCCTGTTGCTGGAATTCGACTCAAACTACGGACCCTTCCCGGCAAAGGTCGAGAGTGACGAGGGCAGCATGCGGGTCGACGGGAAGCGGATTACGGTCTTCCGCGAGCGGGATTGGACCAAGCTGAACTGGTCGGATGCGGGGGTCGACATCGTCCTGGAGTGCAGCGGTCGGGGAACGAATCGTCCGGAGGCCGAAAAGCACCTCGCGGCAGGGGCAAAACGGGTGCTCATCTCTGCCCCGGGGAAGGGCGAGGATCTGACCGTCGTATTGGGGGTCAACGAAGAACGGTACGATCCGGGACAACACCGGATCATCTCGAACGGATCATGCACGACCAACTGCCTTGCGCCGGTTGCGAAGGTCCTCCTTGACGCCTTCGGGATCGAATGGGGATTCATGAGTACGGTCCACAGCTATACTAATTCGCAAGCCATCCATGATCGCGGGGCGGAGGATGTGCGGGAGTCGCGGGCCGCCGCCCTCAATATCATTCCGACCGATACCGGCGCTGCCAGAGCCTTGGTGAAGGTGATCCCGGAACTTGCCGGCCGCTTTAACGGCATGGCCTACCGGGTGCCGACACCCACGGTTTCCGTCGTCGATCTCGTCGCGGAGCTCGGTCGTGATGTGACCCCCGAGACGGTCAATGCCGCGTTCAGGGCCGCGACCACGGGACGTCTCCGGGGAATTCTGGAGGTGTGCGACCGGCCGCTGGTCTCCATGGACTTCAAGGGCAATCCGCACTCGTCCATTGTGGACGCCCTGATGACCCTGGTCCTGAAGGATCGGATCGTAAAGGTGGTGGCCTGGTACGACAATGAGTGGGGGTATTCGTGCCGGATGGCCGATCTGGCTGCGTATGTGGCCGATCAGGATCTCAAACGCGATCAGCAGCGGCTCTGGGGTGTTGCGAAGGGCGAACAGCCGGCATAGTAAGCGTGGAAGATTGAGGGGAGTGAGGAGAAGAGGGTAGGTAAATGGGGGGATCAGTGGAAAACATTCAGGAATCGCTCGACCAGTTGTGTATCAATACCATCCGTACGCTGGCTATGGATGGGGTTCAGAAGGCCAATTCCGGCCATCCGGGACTCCCGATGGGGGCAGCCGCCATGGCGTACACCCTTTGGACACGTGCGCTCAGGCACAATCCGGTCCATCCCTCCTGGCCCAACAGGGATCGGTTCATCCTGTCGCCCGGCCACGGCTGTATGCTGCTGTATTGCCTCCTGCATCTGACCGGTTATGATCTTACCCTGGATGAACTGAAGCAATTTCGGCAATGGGGAAGCCGCACACCGGGACATTCGGAACATGGCATGACGCCTGGCGTAGAGACGACGACGGGACCCCTTGGTCAGGGTTTCGGAAACGGTGTCGGGATGGCGATGGCCGAGCGATTTTTGGCCCATCACTTTAATCGACCGGGCTATCCGATTGTCGATCACTACACCTATGCCGTCGTGAGCGACGGCGACCTCATGGAGGGGGTGACCTCCGAGGCGGCCTCGCTGGCCGGGCATCTTGGACTGGGCAAACTGATCTACCTGTACGACGACAACCGGATCACAATCGACGGCAGCACCGACCTGGCCTTTACGGAGAACGTCGGACAGCGCTTCGAGGCCTACGGGTGGCATGTCCAACGGGTAGACGGCAACGACGTCAAGATGATCGAGGCTGCGCTGAGCACGGCCCAGGCCGAACATGATCGGCCATCGCTCATTATGGCCAGGACCCATATCGCTTACGGCAGCCCGAACAAGCAGGATACGGCGGAGGCGCATGGGTCGCCGTTGGGAGATGAGGAGATACGGCTGACCAAGGAGGCGTTGGGCTGGCCGCTCGAACCTGCATTTCATATCCCCGACGAGGCCTTGGCCCATTTTCGAGAGGCCCTGCAGCGGGGCCGGATCTGGGAGGCCGAGTGGCAGGCCGCATTCGATGCCTATGCGGCGGTATATCCTGAGCTGGCGGACGAGTGGAACCGGGTCATGAGTGGTGGGCTCCCGGAGGGTTGGGTTGAAAAGATTCCGACCTTCACCCCCGCCGGAGGGGGCCTGGCCACCCGTGAGGCCTCGGGCAAGGTGCTGAATGCGATTGCCTCAACCGTCCCGACCCTTATCGGGGGTTCAGCCGATCTGACCCCATCGAACAACACGTACCTGAAGGGCGACGGCGATTTCCAGAAATCGAACGCTGGAGGCCGAAATATTCATTTTGGGGTGCGAGAGCATGCGATGGGGTCGATCCTGAACGGGATGGCGTTGCATCAGGGGGTCATCCCGTATGCGGGGACCTTTTTGATCTTTTCCGATTATATGCGACCCGCCATTCGAGTGGCTGCGCTGTCGCACATCCACGTGATTTATGTATTTACCCATGACAGCATCGGCCTGGGGGAGGATGGTCCCACCCATCAGCCGATCGAGCACCTGTCTTCGCTCCGGGCCATGCCGAACCTCACCGTCATCCGTCCAGCCGATGCGACTGAAACGGCGGTCGCCTGGCGCGCCGCTCTCGAACATCGTGGCGGGCCCGTAGTGCTGGCGCTGACCAGACAGAAGCTTCCGACCCTTGACCGCACAAAATATCCGTCCGCCGACCTCCTTCTGAAGGGAGCGTATATCCTGGCTGATGCCGATCAGGGTCATCCGCGAATTATCCTTATTGCGACCGGGTCGGAGGTGCACCTGGCCCTGGAGGCGTGGGGACGGCTGGCCGACGAGGGGATTTCGGCTCGCGTCGTCAGCATGCCGAGTTGGGAGCTGTTTGATCGGCAATCTGAGGCATATCGGAACGAGGTGCTCCCCCCGGCGGTGACCGCTCGACTGGCCATCGAGACCGGCTCCCCGCATGGTTGGCACCGGTATGTCGGTCTGCACGGAGGTGTGGTCGGCATGACACGATTCGGCGCGTCAGCCCCCTATCAGGTCCTCATGAAGCAATTCGGCTTTACGGCTGAGCATGTCGTATCCCGAGCCATGGAGCTTCTGGCCTGAATCTCGAACTGAAAACTCGGGACTGCACCCTATCCTTCAACCGGGGTGATCCTTCGATCCTCTACACCAAGAGTAGACACCCACCCGGCAATGGGAGAGTGCGATGGCGGATCCACGGTGATCGGATTGACGTCAGGTGTCCGAATCCACTTGCCCGGCGGAAGACCATATCCTACATTCAAACAAGGGGTGGGAGGTCATCAGTTCAGCAAAAAGGAGGAGGCCATGTCACAAGAGAAGAAATATCCGGTGATTCCGGATGAGGATGTGGTCAAACGCCTGGCGCAGGAGCTGCCGGGATGGTACCTCGAGGGGCGATGGATTCGAAGAAAGTATAATACCGACGGCTGGCCGACGACCCTGATGCTGGTCAATACGATCGGCTATCTGGCCGAGGCCGCCTGGCATCACCCGGACCTGGAGGTCACGTGGGGGAAGGTCTGGGTGAAGCTCCGAACCCATGCCGCCGGGGGGATCACCGACAAGGACTTTGCCCTAGCCAAGCAGATCGAGCAGTCGGTTCTGTGGCGGCCGGGAGAAAGTTCCCCCCTTGACGGGACGCCTAACAAATGGGTCCGCGGCGGCAGTCAGGAAAAGAGCAGCGCTTAGAAGTAATACGAGACCCCCAGCAGACCCATCACCGAATTGACGCCGACGTTGGGGCTTTTGCGGCCGGCGTTCGAGATGTGGTGCAGACCCACTTGTGCCAGAATAGACAGGTTATCGGTCAAGAAGTAATTGATGCCCGGTCCCCCCAGGATGGTGAAGTTAAATTGGCTGTTGAGGTCCCGTGGGACATTCAGATCCACGTCGACGATGCCGACGCCGACCTCGAAGAACGGCACCCACCGGGTGCCCGTTACGAAATTATAACGGAAGAGAAGGTTTGCGCCCCCCCCGACCTCTGTTTCCGGGTTTGTTACGAAGAGTAAGGTCGGCTCAAAGATCACCTCCAGGCTCCCGCGGACCGGGAATGGGCCGTGGACATCGGTGACTGTGTAGCCGATCTGGAAGAACACCGGAACAAATTGAACATCGGGTGCTCTATTGGCAAAGATCTTGACGGTGTCGGCGCCGCCGGTCTTGACCCCGAGGTGCCATGTTCCAGCCTGGAACCCTTCTTCGGGGCGGATGGCGGATCGTGACCGCCCTTCACCTGATGCTGGGGGGCCGTCCTGGCCGGCAAAGGCGAGGGTCCGGATAGCGATCAGTTCAGTCTCTCGCCCGAGCTCAACGGCCTCTCGAGCGGTTTCAGCCCACGCGAGGGTAGGTGACAGGATTGCGAATACGGTCAGCCAGACATACATCGGTACACGCCTCAGTCCGTGGATCATAAGAGGTCTCCTCTTGGGTGTGGGTCTCTTGGGTTTTATCTCATGCATTCCGTTGATGTCCTGTTGGACGCCGCGAATCGTCTTTTTTCCGATAGGTTAATCGCACTCGATAATCGATCACACGAGTGCATGGTGTCGGTTCCGTCCGCCTCGCCCGTGTGCCTTCCCAACCGATGCAGACCAGCAGGCCGGCCTTCTCCTGCTGCCGGCTGCCGATCATCGACTCGACGACCTCCAGGATCTCGAATCCGCCATCCCGACAGTCGGGATTGGAACAGGGGAGCAAGGGGTCGAATGCTCCAGCCGCCGCTCGGATGGAATGTGAAAAAATTCCGTCTTCGGCAAGCGTTCCCTCTCCCGGTCGACGGTACGCCTTCCACTCGACGGTGACCGTGTCGACGGTCGGAAACCGCTTCCCGAGGTCATTGATTCGGGCCACGACCGTCAGTTGGCACCGGTTCTCACTCGGCGCGGTTTCTGTGGTCCAGGCGCCGGTAGAAATTCTTGATTGATCGGTATTCCCCTTCGACACATCGGGCAGTCCTTCGGGGTATATGTCGGGAATTCCCGATCGACCAGCGTGAAAAATGGGAACTTGAAGTTCACCTTTCGGATGCGCCGCCACAGCGTCCCGATCCCGACCACCGTACCGCCAAGCGATTTGACCAATTTAATCAGCCCCTTGACCGTCTCGCCGGTGGTCACGATGTCTTCGACGATCAGTACCCTGGGACCGCCGACAAAATACTGTCGGAACTCTCTCGGCAATACGACCTGGGTGCTGCCCGAGTCGGTCCGTTGCTTGTTGGCATAGATAAAGCGAGGTCGCAGCGGATGGGCGCGCGCGACGCAATGGCCCAGCAGGGCGGCTCCATAGCCGGTGGTCAGGACCAGATCGATCGGTTCGTCCGCAAAATGTTTTGCGATGACGTCTCCCAGCCCTTCCGTAAAGGCCGGTTCGGTCGTGGCCAATGCCTTCTCCACATACTCGTGGGCATGACGCCCTGAGGGTAACACGAAGTGATCGTTGGTCAGATACGCTCCGGTCCGGAGGATGATACCCCGGTTGATCCGTTCCAAGATCTCCGCGTCCATGACTACCCCTCACGCATGATCGCCGCTCGGCCCTCAGCAATAGGTTGTGTGCTGACGGCTCACTGCTGCAAGATCACGCCGCCGTGACCTTGCTGAAATTTGCGATCCCGCAAAACAGATCGGCAACCTCCTTCAGGATGGCCAGACGGTTGTCCTGTAGGTCTCGATCGTCCGCCATCACCAGGACCTCTTCAAAGAACATATCCACAATGGGACGAATCGCAGCGATGAGTTGCAGGGCCCGCACGTAGTCGCCGGCCTGTATCAGGTGCGCCGTCTCAGCCCGCAGCGTAGTCGCCTCACCATGCAGCGCCCGCTCTGCACTGCTTACGAACCGCTGCGGATCGACCGGCTTCGAGAAGCCCTTGGGCAGGATTCGGATCACCCGTTTGAAGGTGACGGCCAGTTCGGCAAAATCGGACTCCCGCCTGAAGGCGGCCAGGGCCTCGGCGCGTTTGCCGGCGTCGGCGACCCGCTCGGCATCAACAGAAAGGGCGGCCTCGACGAGATCACCGGGGACCCCCCGTTCCATCAGGACCGCCTGCAGTCTGGCCGACAGAAACTCCATGACCTCCCGGGCAACCCGTTCACGGGGTAGCGCCAATCGGTCGCCGAACAGTTCCAGGCTCTTACCGATCGGCTGCGAGAGCGGTAGATCGACGCCTGCATTGAGCAGGATCTGCACGATCCCCTGCCCGTGCCGGCGGAGGGCGTACGGATCCTCTGAGCCGCTCGGTATCAGACCGATCCCGAAACAGCCGCAGATGGTATCGAGCCGGTCCGCCAGCCCCACCAGTGCGCCCACCAGACTCTCCGGCAGCCTGTCGCCGGAAAAGCGAGGCAGGTAGTGCTCTTCGATCGCCTGAGCGACGATGGCAGACTCTCCGGAGAGCTGCGCGTATTCGCGTCCCATGACCCCTTGCAGGGTAGGAAACTCCTTGACCATCGTGGTGACGAGGTCGGCCTTGCAGAGCTGTGCCGCCCGACAGGCATCCCGGACCAGGTGCGGGGCGACCTGTTCGGCCAGGTGGGCGGTAAGCTGCGTAAGCCGCTCGACCTTATCGGACATCGTGCCGAGTCGCTCCTGAAACGTGATCCCTTTCAGGTGAGGAATCCGCTGGTGGAGTTGGAGCCTGCGATCCTCTTCGAAAAAGAAGGCGGCGTCCTTCAGCCGCGCCCGTAGGACCCGCTCATTGCCGGCGCGGATCAGGTCCATATCCTTCGCCTTCATGTTGGAGATCGCCACGAAATAGGGGAGGAGCGTGCCGGCCTCATCGGTCACCGGAAAATACCGTTGGTATTTTCGCATAGGGGTCATGATCACGTCGCGCGGCAGGCTGAGATACTCCCGCTCAAAACGCCCGCAGACGACGGTCGGATACTCGACCAGACCGGCTACCGTCTCCACCAGGTCGTCGTCGAAGACCGGTTTACCGCCGACCGTGGCGGCGGCATCGACCGCCAGCCGCATGACCAATTCCCGACGGTGGTGCTGGTTCACCACGACATACCGTTCCTCCAGTTTCTCGATATAATCCTGGAAGCTTCGAACGCGCACCTGGCCGCGGCTCAGGAACCGGTGACCGAACGTCTTATTGCCGCTTGTGATTCCGTCAATGTCGAAGGGGATCACCCGACCGCCGTGCAGCGCCACGAGCCACCGGATGGGACGGACAAACCGGAACGTACCCTGTCCCCATCGCATCGACTTGGGAAAGGAGAGGGACGTGATCAGGCGGGGGAGGGCAACCGGCAGCAACTCCTCCAGACGCATGCCCCGCTCCACAATCGTCGCAACGACATACTCGCCCCGGTCGAGGGTCTTCACGTAGAGGTTTTCGACCGGGACCCCCTGCGCCCTGGCGAAGCCGAGTGCCGCCTTGGTCGGACGGCCCTCCGGATCGAATGCCGCCGCCCTGGCCGGTCCGACGACCTCGCGCACCAGGTCACCCTGGTTCTGCTCCAGCCGCTCAACATATAAGACCAGGCGACGCGGCGTCCCGAACGTACGCACGTCCTTAAACGCGATACGCTGTTCTTCGAACAGACGACGCGCCTGCGCCTCCAGATCCTTCAGGGCCGGCATCAGGTAGCCGGAGGGGATCTCTTCGATGCCGATTTCAAACAACAGTTCTTGGGTCATGATAGATGCGTGCGTGCGATGCTGTTATGACGGCCATGCCTTGAGAAGCGGGTAACCCGCCTCTTCACGCTGCTTCACATAGGCCTCGGCGCAGCGGCGGGCGAGGTTACGGACGCGACCGATAAAGCCGGTTCGCTCGGTGACACCGATGGCCCCCCTGGCGTCCAACAGGTTGAACGTATGGGAGGACTTGAGACAGTAATCGTAGGCCGGCAGGATCAACCCCTTGTCGATCAGGCGGAGTCCCTCCTGCTCGTACTTGTCAAACAGTTCACACTGGAGCGCCACATCGGCCTCCTCGAAATTGTGGACCGACCATTCAACCTCGCCCTTGTGATGGATGTCACCGTAGGTGACGCCCTTGACCCACGTCAAATCGTAGACGTTGTCGACCCCCTGCAGGAACATGGCAATCCGTTCGATTCCGTAGGTCAGTTCCGCAGAGATCGGTTTCAGGTCGATACCCCCGGCTTGTTGGAAGTAGGTGAACTGCGTAATCTCCAGGCCGTCCAACCACACCTCCCAGCCCAGACCCCAGGCGCCGAGGGTCGGCGACTCCCAGTCATCCTCCACGAAACGGATGTCGTGTTTGAGCGGATCGATGCCCAGACTCCGGAGGCTCTCCAGGTAGATCTCCTGAACGTCGTCCGGAGACGGCTTCAGAATGACCTGGTATTGGTAGTAATGCTGGAGGCGATTCGGGTTTTCCCCGTATCGTCCGTCTGCCGGACGCCGGGTCGACTCGACATAGGCGACATTCCAGGGCTCAGGGCCCAGGACACGCAGGAAGGTCGCCGGATTCATCGTCCCTGCGCCCACCTCCACGTCATACGGCTGCTGAATGACGCAACCATGCTCTGCGTAGAATCGTTGCAGCGCGAGAATCAACTCCTGGAACGTCATGGCGTGTCCTGTCGAACTCTTCACGATCATGCGTGTACGTTTGAGAAAGTGAAAGGGAGAAGTGTATCACCTACAATACGGCGGATTCCTTGAAAAGCCCAACCCCGCTGAACAGTAGCAACATCGCCTCCCACCTGTCAAGGAAAAACCTAGGAAACATGGGCGTTTCCACCCGGATGCGACAGGCGATAGGCCGCGGACAGTGTTGACGGGTCCGCGAGAAAAGTGATCTCAACCTTGCCCCTCGCAGGTGTCGCCGGACCGGCGGTCGTAGCAGAGGGCGCCGCGCACGTAGGCCTGTTCGACGATGCGGTCATCTCCACGAAAGATCATGCGCGAAAGCAGCGTGTCAGGCGCGATGTTCAGTCCGGTTTCCGACGCCAAGGGGCTGAGTCTCTGCGGGTTCACGACGATGAAGTCCGCCTCTTTGCCATGCGCAAGGCTGCCGATCTTGTCGTCGAGTCCTAAGGCCCGGGCGCCTCCGAGCGTCGCCATGTACAAGACAGTTGAAGGGAAGATCTCTCCGCCGCCGGAGCCAGGGAAAAACCTGCGGGCGGTGTGCGTATATATCGTCGTACGCATGATTTCAAATGGTGCAAGGGTCGGCCCACCCCCTGCATCCGATCCTAAACCGATATGCAGCCCCATATCCAGCAGTTCGCGCAACGGCATGAGTCCGCTCTTGAGGAAGAGGTTTGAGGTAGGGCAGTGGGCCAAACGGCTCTGCGTCTGTGCAAGCAGGCGCCGCTCATCCCGGCCGACATAGATGGCGTGGGCCAGTAGAGTTTTCGGTCCCAGGAGGCCGGATCGGAGGTAGACATCGGTGTAGCTGTACGCCTCTGGGAACAGTTCCCTCACCCACTGTACCTCTGCAGGACTTTCGGCTAAATGGGTCTGAATGTACGCGCCGTACCGACCTGCGAGGTCGCTCACACCCTTCATGAGCGCCCGACTGCACATTGGCGCAAATCTTGGGGTGAAGGCATAGAGTAATCGTCCATCGGCCGCGCCGTGCCACCTTCGGCACAACTCCTCGCCGGCCTGAAGCGACTCCGAGGTATTTTCCAGGAGGTAGTCCGGGGCGTTCCGGTCCATCATCACCTTTCCGATGATCGCTCTGATGCCTGTCTGCTCCGCCCACCGAAAGGCCATGTCGACACCGGCCTTTTGGATTGAGCAATAGACGGCGGCGGTTGTCACGCCATGGGCGAGGAGCGAACGGAAGAAGATAGGGCACAGGATGTCGGCTGTCTCAGCGGTGAACCGGCTTTCGCAAGGAAAGATATAGGCGTTCAGCCACTCCAACAGGTCTTTACCGTACAGCGCGACGGCGGCATATTGCGGCAGATGGGTGTGGGTATCGATGAAGCCGGGCAGGATCAGGCGTCCTGAGCGGTCAACCAACACGGCGTGCGGGTAGTGATCTTGCAGTGCACGATATTCGCCAACCCCGAGGATACAGCCGCCCCCGTCTACGACGAGTCCTCCGTCGGTATGGACCGCGTACCGATCTTCCGCCATCGGATTGACGATGCACCCGCGGAACAGTCTTATCGGCTGCATCTGTACGCTCGTGTCAACCTTAACCGGCCGAAGGTCATGCTGATGACGGAGACAGGATGCTCCGGCACTTTCTATTGCGTGTGGGTTGACGCAAGATTGTGCCACAGATACGGTAAGGCGCCGTATCTGTAATGGGGAGCGACCAGCGACAGAGGAACATCGTCTCGGCACGGAGTACAGGTCGTTCCCGCGCCAAGAGCGCAATGAAGTGCTCGTGTACGACGTGGGTAGCCGGACGACTCCGGCCGTCCCTCAGGCCGCCTTCTTCTGCTTGCCGTTCCTGAAGAATATCAGGCCGCCGACAAGAACGGTCAGGCCAAACACGATACCGACCACCTGGAGCCCGACCTTGGACAAAAATGAAGAACCGGCCGCCTGTGTCTGAAGGCCGACCGTAAAGGGCATAGTGAACGTCGGATCAACAGCCTGAATTTCCGCTTGTGTCGGATCGCCGCCACTGCCGTGGCTGTGTTTGACCAGGTCCCACTCTCCCGGGTCAGAGGCGGTATGGGGCTTATGGGCAATTCCCGGCCCGACACCTTCCAGCTTCATAATGGCCTTATAATGACCGGATGTCGGAATATCGGCAACAACTCTGACCGATCCATCCCGGTACACCGCCGGCGGCAGCGAGATGATAGCGTGGGAATGGTCGCCGTGACCCTCGCCGTGAGTTTTACCCGGCTCTTCGTTGGCTTCTACGATCTGGACGGAGATCGGCAACTCCCGCATCTCCTCATTGAGCAGGTCAAAGGTAATCGCCATCTTACCCGTCTTCGGAACCGCTTCGCAATACGACTGGAATTCCCGCTTCAGTCCCTCGGACCCGACTTCCTGCAGCATGCCGAGCGCCGCTTCGCCGTACTGTTGCTGGTAGGCCGAAAAGTGCACCGTGTAGTGGCCCTTCTTTTGGACACACGCGTCCATTTTGTCCATGCCGCCCATCCCCTCACCGCCGTGGGCGCGAGCCTGAGACGTCCAGGCCACGAGCAAAAGCATCGCACAACATACCGACATCAGGTGTTTCACCATGCAACCCCTCCTTCAGCAATTACACAGATTGCTACTGCCAACAATTTCATTATGTGTATTCTACACCAAACCGCGTACTATTTTCTACTGTTCAGTTTAATGGGATTCCAATCGATCCTGGGGGCGTTGGGTGTCACGTTCCTGAAGGCGCTGTTCGAGCTCGGCGATCCGCTGCGCCTGGTGCCGTATCCGTATGCGTAGCCGGAGAGTCCCTGGGAGGTTCAGGATGAGTGCCATGATCGCGCCGAGGGCGGTTGAGATCAGGATTACGACCACCAACGAGCTCTGAAACTGCCACCAGCCGAATGTGACGATCGCCTCGCCGGAGTTTTGAATGGAAAAGATGGCGACGATCATCGCGAGCAAGAGGAAACCGATGAGAGAGAACTGATTCATGCGCCGCCCTCTGTATGATGTACGGCCGGCAGCTCTTCGATCTTGATTCGGGCGATCCGCCGGCCCTCCATATCGACGATCGTCAGTTTCTTGCCCTGATAGGTGATGTTGTCGCCGCCCTTCGGCACCCGCTGAAGTTGAGTCAGCATGAAGCCCGCCAGCGTCTCATACTCCGGTGATTCGGGGAACGGTAGTTCATGCTCGTCGCGCAGGTCTTTGATGCTGAGCGAGGCGTCGACGATGAGCGAGCCGTCCTTCAGCCGTTCCACAGACCTTTCGGCCGGTTCGTATTCATCATGAATCTCGCCCACGATCTCCTCGATCAGGTCTTCGATCGTCACCAATCCATCCACACCGCCATGCTCATCGACCACGATCGCCATCGACGTATGCCGCCGCTGAAGCTCCTTCAGAAGCTGACTGACCTGCATCGTTTCCGGAACAAAGAAGGCAGGGTGGATCATCGTCTGGAGCGGGGCCTGTCGATGCTCCAACTGCAGGCGCAGCAGGTCCTTGTAGTAGAGGACGCCGCAGATATCGTCGAGACTCTTGCGGTAGACCGGATACCGGGAGTAGCCGGTGTCGACGATGTGTTGCAGCGCCTCTTCCAGTGGGGTATCCAGTTCGATGGCATCGATCTGGGGGCGAGGGATCATGACCTCCTTGACCGAGGTTTCCGTAAATTCGAAGACGCTGTGGATCAACTCCTGCTCGGTCTGGTCGAAGATCCCCTTTTCCTTTCCCTCCTGAACCATCAGTTTGATCTCCTCCTCGCTGACAAACCCAGTCGTTCCCTGGGGGGCAGCGCGGAAGATCGACAGGATGAGTCGGCTGGATGCGGTGAGCGGACGGCCGATCAATGAGAACCAGCGGGCCAGGGTCTCATGGGGTCCGGCGAGCGCAAGGGCCACCTGTTCGGCATAACGCAGGCCGAGCGATTTAGGGACCAGTTCGCCGAAGACGATGGTGAGATAGGTGATGACGACAACGACGATCCCGAGCGCGACCAGCTCACCCGCCACCCCCAGGCCGTCGCCTGGCAGGCGATCGAGCAGGGGCCGAATGACGCGCACCGCCAGCGCCCCGCCGATAGCGGACGCGAGCGTGCTGACGAAATTGATCCCGATCTGGATCGTGGCCAGGAACCGATCCGGGTCATCCTTCAGCCGCTGAACCGCCGATGCCCGGCCGTCCCCCGCCTCTACAAGTTCCTGCACCCGGCTGCGACGCAGCGAGATCACCGCAACCTCAGAGCCGGCAAAGAACCCGTTAATCAGGATCAACACGAAGATGAACAGTGTCTCGAGTACGAGCGTGCCGCCGCCTAAGCCTTCTATCATACAACTCCTTTTTTAGCTGTTCGCGTTCACGGTAAACTGACCACTAAAAACTGACTACTGCCTTTACGGCCACAGGCCGGGATCGGCCGCCAGTCGTTCCTCAATCGGATGAAGGCGCTGTCGAAACCCTTCTGTCGATAATCCGAACCGGTCGCAGAGACGAAGGATGGCCGAGACCAGATCGCACTCCTCCGTAGACTCGGTTCGGACGACCCGCTCAACCAGCGGCGCCACATCGTGTATGAGGAGTTCGTGCATCAGGACGACAGATTCCGGTTGATCGATAGTGTAGCCCAGCCGGTCGGTGAGGTCGAGCACCTCCTGGACCTCCCGCAGGCTATCCGGGTCGGGATGTGTGCGGAGTCGATCCAGCCGTATCGTGAATGTCCTGGAGAGCAGATCCTGAACGCCCTGCTGCTGCGGCAGGTTCAGCCGCCTGGCATCGTCGGCCAGCAGCAGCAGACTGCGAAAGAGGCCGGCCCCGCCGTCGGAGAGCCATTGCTGTAGCGCCTCCTCCAGGTTGCGGGTTAGAGTGAACTCAGCCGGGGCCCTCAGCGCCTGGGGCGGAGCGAGTCCTGCATCGAAAAAGGCGCGGAGTAACCCTCGAGAGTGGGCCGCCAGCTCATCATAGCGTTTGCGGAGTGCCTCCCACTCGCGATAGAGCGTCATGAGGATCTCTTGACACTCGTCCGAGGAAAGCGCCTGCAACGTAATCGGCGTCGCCTGCGTGTCGCTCGACAACGACCCCCCATCGGTCTGACCCGCACATATCTCCTGCCATCGGTAAAGATCGTCCGGTCCCCTCCATGGAAACAGATAGCCGTCTATTCCATCGGCATCCGACCACTTCAGGACAAATCCGAACTCCTTCCGCTCGAGGGTAAGGGACGAAGAGACCGCGACGCCGCCGGCAACTGCCATCCCATTGATGGAGGGAAGGCGCTCAAGGACCAACCGATGTAGATCGAAGGTGTATATGCGGTAGGGGGCGGGCAGGTGTGCGGCCAGCGACCGGATGGCGTAGATCGCCGCCGGACGGGTCAGATCGACCCGCGTCGGGCGAACCCGGCTCTCCCAGATACGCCGGCCGTCGCGTTCGGCGGGGACGTTGCTCCTGGCGGCCTGCAGTCGGGCCAGGAACCGCGCCTCTATGTGCGCCGTCCGAAAGGCAGAGGCGAGGTCGAGGGCCCGCGCCGCGTGTTTGAGGTTTTGTGCGGCCTCGATATCGGAGATATCGCTGAAGAACCAGCCGTCACTGGACTGCATCAGCAGGGCATGCCGCTGCATCTCCAGCAGTTGCAGCGCCGTTGCTCTCTCCTGCTGTGAGAGCGGCCGTCGGGCATGTGTGCCGAAGAACGCCCCAATCGAAGCGTCGCTGCGATCAAGGAGTATGGTGATGTAATCGTTCCTTGCGGCCCAGACATCAATGAAGAATCGATCGGCCTGTTCCGCGAAGAGCCGGTGCAGATCGCCCCGAAGGCCATCGATGGCCTCTCGAAATGGGGCTCTCCAGCGCTGACGCCAGCCCGGTTGGCCGCCGGTGCTGCATCCGCAGTCCTCCTTCCACCGCCCCAGGCCATGGGCGCAGCTCCAGGCGCTCCCCTCCCGAATAACCACCTCATGTGTGGGGGGCGTATGTGCAAGGTAGGCCCCAAAGTTGGTGAGTGAAAATTCCTTCGACGTCGTGGCCTGCGCCACCACAACGGCCATCGCGCGCTCCCCGAATCTGGTGTGATGACCGTACGACTCGCCGTCGGTACAGAGGATATGCAAGCGTGATGGCGAGTTGCGGGCGACCTCGGTCAGCCGACCGGCCAGCCGACCGGGCTCCTGCAGCAGGTCCTCGAAGGCGATCGCGCGGGAGAGGCCCGCATCATAGAAGAACAGATCGATGGCGCCCTTGTGCGGGAGGCGACACCTGTACGGGTGCGAGGGATCGATCCAGTTCGAGCCCAGTTCGCGCCATCGCTCGCCCTCGAGGGGACGGACGCGGGTCGCCTGCCACGGCGCCAGGACGGCGTAACGGATCCCATACTCATGGAGCAACATGAGCGTCGATAGATCCACGCCCGTTTCCGGCAGCCACATCCCCTCCGGCGCCCGGCCGAAGCGGGCCTTGAACTCGGCAATCCCCCACGTGATCAGTGTCACGCGGTCTGTTGAGTGGGCCAGCGGCAAAATCGCATGGACGTAGGGATGGGCCAGCGCATTGCCGTGGCCGCCGCGCCGGACGACGCTGTCGCGATCGCCCTCGACAATGCGGCGAACGGTGCCGGGGGCTTTGCGATCAAGCCAGCGGAACAGCGTCGGTCCGATATCGAAGCTCATGCCGGCGTAGTTATTGATCAAACTTACGATCCGTCCTTCGCGGTCCAGACGTCGAGCCCATCCATTCGGGCAATAACACTCCGCCGTAATCCGCTCGTTCCAATCGTGGGCCGGGGCGGCGGACGGTTGCCGCTCAACCTCGTCGGTCCAGGGGTTTTCGCGCGGCGGCTGGTAGAAATGCCCGTGAACGATCACCGATGCGGTAGCTGGTGTGCTCATTGCGGCTCGCCGGCGGCGCCGGATCGCCGGGTAGATTGGATCAGGTTCCGAAGAATTCGGCTGCGATTCGCTCCGCGCAGAAGGGACGACAGGTCCTCGTACAACGTAGGGTCGTCGATCAGCGCACCGAGCGTTCCCTCTCCTTGAGCCAGCCGGTCGGAGACCGACCTCAAATTCCTGGAGGTGTGCTCGAGATCGGCCATGATCGATTCGGCACGCGGATCCGCAAAGAGGATGTGCGCCAACCCCTTTTGATGCTGAAATTGTTTCATCAGGTTCGCCAACTGCTCAAGGGCGGTTGTCGCCTCCGACAGCTCTTTCAGGATGTTGCCTGCGCGCTTTTCATAGACCAGCGCGTGGAGCAATC
This sequence comes from Candidatus Methylomirabilota bacterium, assembly GCA_003104975.1. Taxonomy (NCBI): domain Bacteria; phylum Methylomirabilota (SeqCode); species Candidatus Methylomirabilota bacterium. The sequence goes on along the minus strand of PQAM01000004.1, from coordinate 166,472 downwards.
CGCTTCCCCCTTCGATCTCTCCCATAATCCGGTTAAAGGCGGCAATGCCATCGGCCAGATCCCGCCGTGCGTCGGCGCCCGCGCCGCCGCCCACAAGCCGGCTCAGGGCATCCGAGATCCGTACGACGTTGCTGACGATCTGGTCGCCTTTCTGGAGCAGCTTGGCATAGTCCGGTGGATCGACGCTGGTTACCGTCGACCATGGGGGGAGAACCGGCTCATCGGGACTGCCTACCGTCAACTCGAGCACCTTGTCGCCCACCAGACCGATGGTCCCGATGCTTGCGATCGAATCCTCCCGAATCCGGTCCTGAAGCCTGGCATCCAGGCTTATGGTGACCCGGATCTTCTTGCTGGCGAGGTCCTGACTGAAGGTGATATCGTCCACCGAGCCGATGGAGGTGCCGGCTAGACGGACCGGCGCACCGACATTGAGTCCCTCGATGTTGCTGAAGAAGGCGTGCAGCATGTAACGACGGCCGAAGATTGTGCTCTGACTTCCGATCGTCAGGACAAAGACCATGAACAGACCCAGGAGTCCCAGGACAAAGACGCCTACCCGCAACCGAATCCACTGCTCACCGTCCGTCATCTCTTTTTTCCTTGTATTCTCGGCAAACTTTCGGTGGGACCATGGAGGGGCGCTGCTTGCTGCGCCCTATTCGGGCAGGGCAAGCCCTGCCCCTACAACGATTCTCGAATGCATCAGCCGATACCGTCATGCCATCGTGCCGTTGATGAACTGGCGCACCAGTGGCAGATCGATACGTTGGATCTCCTGTGGCGTTCCGACAGCGACGATCTTGCCCTTGTCCAGCAGGCCGATCCGATCAGAGATTTTAAATGCGCTCCGCATATCGTGTGTGACCACCACCGATGTCACCCCAAGCTTGTGGTCCAGGTCCACAATCAGCTCGTTGATCTTTTCCGTGTTGGTAGGGTCCAGGCCGGTCGTCGGCTCGTCATACAGGATAATCTTTGGCGTCAGCGCGATCGCTCGGGCCAAGGCGACCCGCTTTCGCATTCCGCCAGACAGGTCGGCGGGCGCCCTCTCCCCGGTCCCCTCGAGTCCGACAAGGTGGAGCGTCGCCGCGATCCGTTCCCGGATCTCCCGTTCCGACATAGCGGTATGTTCCCGGAGGGGATAGGCGATGTTCTCAGCGACCGAAAGAGAATCAAAGAGTGCCGAACTCTGAAAGACCATTCCGATCTTCTTTCGGATCGTGATGAGTTGGTCCTCCCCCATCGGCACAATATCCTCCCCCTCAATCAGAATCTGACCCGCCTCCGGCTTGAGCAGGCCGACGATCAGCTTCAAGGTGACGCTTTTGCCGATTCCGCTTCCGCCGATAATGGTCACCGTCTCGCCGGACCGGATGGTGAAATCCATTCCGGCCAGAATCGGGATATGGTTGAACGACTTGTAGACCTGGCGGAACTGGATGGCCGGACTGCTCATCTTACCAGCCCTCCAGCCACCAGAAGAACTTCGTCAGAAAGAAATCCGAGATGATGACCGCGATAGCCGAGGTGACCACCGTCGCGGTTGTCGCCCTGCCCAGACCTTCTGTCCCGCCCACCGTCTCCAGCCCTTTGTAGCAGCCCACGATGGCGATGATGAAGCCGAAGACCACGGTCTTGCCAAGGCCGCTGAGGATATCGGCCGGCGTCAGGTTGCGTGTCACGGTATTGTAGTAGAGCTGATAATCGATCTGAAACTCATATCGAGAGATGACCATGCCCCCGAGAATGCCCAGGATATCCGCCATCACCGTCAGCAGCGGCAGGACCAGCATCGTGCTCAGTACCCGGGGCACTACCAGCTTTTTGACCGGATTCGCGCCCATGGCCCGCATGGCATCAATCTGCTCCGTAACCCGCATCGACCCGAGCTCGGCGGTGATCCCTGAGCCGACTCGCCCTCCGACCAACAGGGCCGTCAGCACCGGCCCCAACTCGCGGACCATCGACAGTGAGACGATAATCCCGACATACCCCTTCGCCCCGAATCGGCTCAGACCGTATGCGGTTTGCAGCGCCAGGACAAGGCCGGTAAAGACCGCGGCGACGCCGGCGATTGAGATAGATTGCACGCCGATATGATCGGCTTGCCGGACGAGTTCACGGAATGTAAACGGAGGCCTGAAGGCGCACGAGACGGTGTCATAGGTTAGCTGCGAGAGCCCTCCCAACAATTCGAGTAATCGAATCGATCGGCCCCCGACTGCGACAGCTACATTCCGCACTGTATGTCCCTACTACCGGTCTTTACCTTGACCTGGAGTCCTTTTGGGTCAACTCCCAGCCCCGGACAAACCGCTCAAACTCCGGCAGCCGGTCCTGAAAGGCCTCCGGCGAGGCGACGTACACAAGGTCATACGCACACCGGTCATCCCTGGCGACGTAACTGCTGACCATGACGTCGGTCTCGTGCAGTTGACCCCAGAGCACCGTATGAACCGCATTCGTACCGTTGAGCGTGATCATCTGCTGGGATACCACCCGTTTTAGGCTGATCCCGAAGAAGAGATGCCTGGCCAGTACGTGAAGCGGTGTCACCTGCCGCTCTTCACAACTGACAAACAGAGCAGCCACCTGTCCGTCCGGTTCGGCCTGGAAGGCCAGATCGGTCCCTTCCACCTCAAGCTGTCGCCAACCGTCGCGCAGTAACGGGATTCTGAACCCGCGCGCCTTATCGACCAGGAAGCCATCTACGATGTGGTGAGACGCGCAGGCCGTGAGCGCGAACAAGATCAGTACGAAGGCGCCATCAAAGCGCCGGGCGTATGGGAAGATGTGCCCCCTCCAGACGTATATGTTCTTCGGTGAGGCATAATCGCGGACAACCACACAGACAACTACACATAAAGCATACTGGATAAGGGGTTGAAGCGTCAAGCCACCGGCATACGCGGCGATATTCGGATGACGGATAAACGAACGACTCGGGAAGGAATCTGTGTGGGCAAGGGGGCTCGGGGAGCGTCCGGAAGAGAGGTCTACACGTGCGGGGTGAGGGACCATTCGTGGGATGGGTCCTGGCGGAGACCATGGTGTCTCCGCCAGGACCATTGCAGGCTTTCGCTCTTAAGGTACCGGTTATTCTTTCGGTTGTAACTCTACCCGCCGATTCTTCGCGCGACCCTCAGCCTCATCATTCGATGCAATCGGCTGTTCTTCCCCGAACCCCACGGCAGTGAGATTGGCTGCATTCACACCGCGCGAGATCAGATGGTTTCTGACGGACTCGGCCCGCCGCTGCGACAGCTTCTTATTGTATGGTGCCGTACCGACACTGTCCGTATGGCCGGCAATTGTGACCTGCACGTCCGGGTGCTTAGTGAGAATCTCGGCCACGCCGTCCAGAATCGTAAGCGATTGCGGGGTCAGCACCGCCGAATTAAACTCAAAGTTGACGCCCTTCAGAACAATGGGTTCCCGTTTCGGACAGCCAAGTTGATTTACCTGTACACTGGCTGGGGTACCGGGGCACTGATCTTTATAGTCCGGCACACCATCCCCGTCGCTGTCCAATGGACACCCGGTCGCATCGACCTTCATGCCGGCAGGGGTATTCGGACATTTATCCAAGTAGTCCGGCACACCATCCCCGTCGCTGTCCAATGGACACCCGGTCGCATCGACCTTCACGCCTGCCGGGGTGTTCGGGCACCGATCTTTGTAGTCCGGCACACCATCTTTGTCGCTGTCCAGCGGGCAGCCATCGGCGTCAACCTTTACACCGACCTGGGTATTCGGACACTTGTCGATGCTGTCCGGGACGCCGTCTCCATCCGAATCAGGGGCCGCCTTGGGGGTCAACGCTGCGCACAGCAGTCCGGCCGCCACCGCACCGGCAGCCGCCCCATATCCGGCCTCCTTTCCCCCCTCGGCGCCCGCCCCAATTCCGGCGCCGACGGCGGCGCCGGCGACCGAGCATATGGCCGCATTATACCATGGTCGGCCGGTGGCGCAGCCCGTCACAAACAGCACCGCAATAATCAGCACCGCCTGTAATTGCTTCATACGCTCTCCTCTCATCGCGTGCAAGCCGTTCACCGCAATGGCTGCGATCTCGATCATCCTAAGACGATCGACGCACCGAAATAGTCAACGTCTTGTATATCGGGACAGGGTCGTTGTCAATATAAAAGTTCGCCGATACCCCCAAGCATATCGGTCGCCGTCGCCAACCGACTCCGGCCCGCCGGCTGCTTGACTTTACGGAGAAAGATGCGATATAAACTAGACGGCTCATCACCGTTTCAAGGGCGTATGAATCGAAAGAGCTGAACATCTTTCGCGAAAGTACAGTCGTGTCGCGTTCGGTCGCCTGCGGCTATTCTTGCCCGCCTGGGCGGGAAGGGAATGCGCCTCGCTATGATGGTCACCACCCTCAACGCCGGCTGTGGCAGGGCGGGTGTCGCCGGTATGGGTCCTCCTTGGTTTCCCGCAAGCGTTGTTCAGGAGAGTGTGCCGTCTTGTACCGTTCACTTCACATCGGAGCGGGTGTGACCGATGCGAATCCGTAAGGCCGTCATTCCGGCTGCCGGTTTGGGGACACGGTTTCTGCCCGCGACGAAGGCGCAGCCAAAAGAGATGCTCCCGATCGTCGATAAGCCGACGATCCAGTACGTCGTGGAGGAAGCCGCCGCATCGGGGATCGAGGACATCATCATTGTGACCGGCCGGGGAAAGGATGCGATCGAAAACCACTTTGATCGATCGCTGGAGCTGCAAATTGCACTCGGGCGGCAGGGTAAGGAAGAGCAGTTGCGGGAGATCGAACGGATCTCCGAGTTGGCGTCGTTTTGCTACCTCCGCCAGGAGGAGCCCCTCGGCTTGGGGCATGCGATCCTGGTGGCAAAAGACTTTGTAGAAAATGAGCCCTTTGCGGTCTTGCTTGGCGACGACATTATCGATGCCGAGGTCCCCTGTCTGGCGCAGATGATCTCCGTATTTGAGCGGTATCGGGCCTCGATCATTGCTGTGCAGCAGGTCAGCAGGGAGGAAACCAGCAGCTACGGAATCATCGACCCCAAGATGACTGAGGATTCAATCTACGAGATCCTGGATCTGGTGGAGAAGCCATCCCCGGCCGCGGCTCCGTCCGACCTGGCCATTATCGGACGCTATATTCTGACACCCGAAATTTTTGATGCGCTCGAACAGACCCTCCCTGACGCAGGCGGGGAGGTTCAGCTTACGAACGGCTTGCGGGTATTGCTGGGTGCGCAAACCATGTATGGATTCGCATTTTCCGGGCGCCGGTATGATGCCGGGAGTAAGCTGGGATTTTTAAAGGCGACCGTGCAGTTTGCGCTCAAACGTCCGGACCTGGCGCCGGGATTGCGGGAATACCTGAGAACGCTCAGCCTGGATGAAACGCATGCCGATTCGGGACAGGGCAACAACTGATGCTGAGTCTGTCGAAAGCGGAGGAGAACTGCTGACCGTGACGGATAAGAAGACAATAGAACCTGCAGAGCAGACGTCGATACCTGACAGCGAACAGACCGAGACGAAAACCGACGCGCAGACGCGGAAGGTGCCTGACACGATCCCGCTCCTGCCGGTGCGGGACGTGGTGATCTATCCCTTCATGATCTTGCCTCTTTTTATAGGTCGGGAGAAATCGGTTCGGGCGGTGGACGAATCGCTTTCGAGGGATCGTCTGATCTTGCTGGTGGCGCAACGGGATGCCGAGAAGGAGGATCCCGAGGCCGATGAGATCCATGCGGTCGGCACCGTCGCCATGATCATGCGGATGCTCAAGATGCCGGACGGGCGGGTCAAGGTGCTGGTTCAAGGGCTCTCCCGCGCGCGGGTGGTCGGGATCGAGCGTCGTGAACCCTACTTTGAGGCGAGGATCGCCGAGGTCCCTGAACCCGATCTGGCGACGTCGGCCGTCGAGGTAGAGGCCCTGACCCGTTCGGTCAAGGAATTGGTGAGCAAAGGCGTGGCCTTGGGGAAGCAGATCTCATCGGATGTGGTGGTGATCATCAACAATCTTGAACACCCGGGCCGCCTGGCCGATCTGGTGGCCAGCCACCTGGATCTCAAGATGGAGCAGGCCCAAGAGGTCCTGGAGCTGTTCGACCCAACCCAGCGCCTGAAGCGGGTCAGCGAGCTGCTGAGCAAGGAACTCGAGGTGCTCGAGGTGCAGCATCGAATCCAGAGCCAGGCTCGGGAAGAGATGGACAAGACCCATCGGGAGTATTACCTGCGAGAGCAGTTAAAGGCTATTCAGAAAGAGCTGGGTGAGACCGACGACCGAGGCCAGGAACTACAGGAGTTGGAGCAGAGGATCCGTAAGGCGAAGATGCCCCATGGGGTAGAGTCCGAGGCAAAAACGCAACTCGGTCGGCTCGGCCGCATGCACCCCGACGCGGCGGAGGCGTCCGTAATCCGGACCTATCTGGACTGGCTGATCGAGCTGCCGTGGAGCCGGTCGACCAAGGACAAGCTGTCGATCAAGCAGGCATCGAAAATCCTCAATGAGGATCACTACGACCTGGAGAAGGTGAAGGAACGGATCCTCGAGTACCTGGCTGTCCGCAAGCTGAAAAAGCGGATGAAGGGGCCGATCCTCTGCTTTGTCGGCCCGCCCGGGGTGGGGAAGACCTCGCTCGGTCGTTCTATTGCCCGCGCCCTGGGGCGGAAGTTCATCCGGATCTCGTTGGGCGGCGTTCGCGATGAGGCGGAGATCCGCGGCCACCGGCGGACCTATATCGGGGCGCTTCCCGGTCGCGTCATCCAGGGGATTAAACAGGCCGGGTCCAACAATCCCGTCTTTATGATCGATGAGGTAGATAAGGTGGGTGCCGATTTTCGCGGCGATCCCTCCTCGGCACTGCTGGAGGTGCTGGACCCCGAACAGAACTACAGCTTCAGCGATCACTACCTGGGTGTCCCCTTCGATCTCTCCAACGTCATGTTCATCTGCACGGCCAACCTGGCCGACCCGATCATCTCGGCGCTGCGCGATCGGCTGGAAATCATCGACATCTCCGGGTACACCGAGGAGGAAAAGCTCTATATCGCGAAGCGCTATCTGATTCCGAGACAGTACCGGGAGCACGGGATCGACGGCACGCACCTGTTGATGAGCGATGAGGCGATCCTGAAGATCATCAACGAATACACCCGGGAGGCCGGACTGCGGAACCTGGAACGGGAGGTCGCCACCGTCTGCCGGAAGGTGGCCCGCCTTGTGGCGGAAGGCCACAAGGGGCAGATCAAGGCGACCGCATCGGCCCTGCAACGGTTTCTGGGCGCGCCCAAGTTTCTGGCCGATCCGGAGCAGGAGGCGGATGAGGTCGGTGTGGCCACCGGTCTTGCGTGGACGCAGACGGGCGGAGACATCATCTACATCGAGTGCAGCATCCTGCGCGGGAAAGGGACCCTCGTCCTGACGGGGCATCTGGGGGAGGTGATGAAGGAATCGGCCCAGGCGGCGCTCAGCTATGCGCGGTCGCGGTCCGCCGATCTGGGGATCAAGGATGATCTCTTCACCAAATACGATATCCATATCCACGTACCGGCCGGCGCCATCCCGAAGGACGGCCCCTCGGCCGGCATCACGATGGCCGTTGCGCTGTTGTCCGCCCTGACTAAGATCCCTGTGAGGCGGGACGTCGCGATGACCGGAGAGGTGACCCTTCGCGGTAAGGTCCTGCCGGTCGGGGGAATCAAGGAAAAAGCGCTGGCGGCGCGTAGAATGGGGATCCATACGGTGGTCATTCCGGCGAGGAACGATAAGGATGTGAAAGAGCTCGCGGCCAATGTGAAGCGGGGGATGGAGTTCGTGTTTGTGGACCATATGGACCAGGTGCTCGACATCGCCCTGACCAAACGGACACGGGCCAAGCGTCGCCTCGATGTCGCCCTCAGCGCCAGACGCGGGACAACTCCTGTGGCCGGGCTCAGGACAGGCCCGTCGACCGGACTTCGGGCCTCTCCGCCAAGGCGGTCGAACGCCGGGTCCCCCGCAGGGGAGACGCAGTCCGGTGTCTGAGACCCGAACTGTCCGCATCGTTCCCTTGGGAGGACTGGGGGAGATCGGGTTGAATATGATGGTCGTCGAGGCCGCGGACGATCTGCTGGTGATCGACGCCGGGTTGATGTTTCCGGACGAGGAGATGTTCGGCATCGACCACGTGATTCCGAACATGAGTTATCTGCTGGCCCGTCGGGAGCAGATCCGGGCCGTGCTGCTGACGCACGGCCATGAGGATCACACCGGCGCGCTCCCCTATCTGCTGCGGGAGATCAAGGCGCCGGTCTACGGTACGCGCCTTTCACTCGGGCTGGCGGCGGAAAAACTGAAGGAGGCGAATCTGCCGGCTGATGCCGACCTCAAGGCGGTTCGGCCACGCGACCGTATTCGGTTCGGTTGCTTCGAGGTTGAATTCCTTCAGATGTGCCACAGTATTCCCGACGGTGTCGCGCTGGCGATTGGGACGCCCGCCGGGATGATTGTGCACACCGGCGATTTTAAGTTCGATCAGAGCCCGGTTGACGGGCAACTGACCGATTACCGGCGACTGGGCGAGCTCGGGGACAGCGGTGTCCGCGCCCTGCTCTCAGACAGTACGAATGCGGGCCGGGATGGGTTCACGCCGTCGGAACAGGTGGTGGGGCGGGCCTTCGACGCCATCTTTCGAGAGGCGCAGGGGCGCATCATCGTCGCTTGCTTTGCCTCTAACATTCATCGAGTCCAACAGATCTTCGATACGGCAGCCGCCATGGGGAAGCAGGTGGCGGTGTGCGGCAAGAGCATGGTGGCGAATACCCGGATCGCTGCGGAGTTGGGGCGTCTCCGCATTCCAGAGGATGTGCTGGTGAGTCTGGATGAACTGGAGCGTCTGCCGGTCAGCCGGCAGGTCATCGTGACCACCGGGAGCCAGGGTGAACCGCTCTCCGCCATTGCCAGAATGGCCGTTGCGGAGCACAAACAGGTGCAGATCTCGCCCGGTGACACCGTGATCTTTTCGGCGCGCGTCATTCCCGGCAACGAGAAGTCGATCGCTCGGACGATTAACGGCCTGTACCGGCAGGGTGCCCGCGTCATTACCGAGGAGACGGCGGAGGTTCATGTGTCCGGGCATGCCAGTCGGGAAGAGCTGAAGCTGATGTTGAACCTGACCCGTCCCACCTGCTTTGTGCCGATTCATGGGGAGTACCGTCACCTGCGCCTGCACGCGCAGTTGGCACGGGAGGTCGGGGTATCGGAGGCTGGAACCCTCGTGATCGAGGACGGCGACATTCTGGAGTTCGATGATATCCATGCCCGGATTGTCGGCAGGGCGCCGGTCGGTCGGATCTTCGTCGATGGAAGGGGGATGGGCGACGTCGGCGACGCCGTTATTCGCGACCGGCAGCGGCTGGCGCAGGAGGGGGTTGTCGTCATCGTCCTTGCGGTCGATCATCAGGGTCATAAGTTGGTCACGGGACCGCAGATTATCTGTAGCGGGCTCGTCCATGCCCAGGATTCGAAGGCACTCACGGATGGTATCCAAACCCTGGTCTGTTCCGTCCTGGAGAGCACCCCTGACGCGGACCGGGCCGATCTGCGTCTGATGGAGCAGCGGATCAAGACGGCGATCAAGAAGCAGTTGCAGAAGGAGTTCGACCGGCGGCCGATGATTCTACCGATGATCATGGAGGTATAATGGATGGAGGCTGGTGATGGCGACTGACAGCATGCCGGAGTCGGTATCGATCCGACGGGAGTCGAACAGGGGCGATCGATCGCCGGAGACCCCCGTCCTTACACATCCGAAGTCCCATGAGGTATTGGGTATCCTTGGGATTGCCCTCGCCCTCTACCTGTTGGCGAGTCTGCTGTCGTACGATGCCCTCGACCCCTCGTTCTTCAGTTCCGGCGGCGGACCCGAGCATCAGGTGCGCAATTATGGGGGACGATGGGGGGCGGAACTTGCCGGCGATCTTCTGGAGTTGTTGGGCGTCGGCGCGCTGGCCTTACCCGTCTTTTGTGCCCTGCTCAGTTGGCGTTTTCTCAGCGCCAGGACCGCTCCAGGTACCGCGTGGAAGCTGGTCGGGTGCGCGTTACTCCTGGCAAGTCTCGCGTTGGTGGCCAAACTGTTCGTCGAGACCGGGTTGCTTGACGGCCGGACGTGGGAGCGTCCCGGCGGTTTTGTCGGCGAAGAGCTGCATCGGATCTTCAGCCCGCTGGTGGGCCGCGCGGGTCTGCCGTTATTGGGGTTGACGACCCTCCTGCTCGGCGTCGTGTGCCTGAGCAGCCGGCCGCTTGCGAGCCTCTCTGCGAGGTGCCGAACCGTCGTCGAGCGGGTGGCGGCTCGCGTCAAGGAACGGCGGGCGTCGCGGGCGCACCAGCCGGGCCGAATCCGGCCGCCCTACACCCCTCCCACCGAGGACGGGCCCGCGGTTGAAGCCAGACCGACGTCCGTTGTGGTCGTCGAACCTGTTGCGGTCTCGACGGTTCGCGAACCGATTCCGCGACAACTTGAGCCCACAACCACCGGCGACCTGCCTCCTCAAGGGTCCTTTCCGTTTGTGACTCCGGAAGCAGGCTTTCAGCCCCCCCCGTTGTCGTTGCTCGATCTGCCGACGACGGCGGAAAGCGAGCTTTCCGACGAAGAGCGGGGGGCCAATGCCGCGATCCTCGAACGCAAGCTGCTGGACTTCGGGGTCGAGGGACGGGTCACACAGGCCCAGCCTGGACCCGTCATTACCCGATATGAGATCGAACCCGGTCCCGGGATCAAGATCAACCGGATCGTTGCGCTGGCCGACGATCTGGCGTTGGCCCTACGCGCATTAAGTGTGCGGGTTGTGGCGCCGATTCCCGGGAAGGCGGTGGTCGGCGTGGAGATCCCGAATCGCCGCCGCGTCGTCGTGCACCTGCGCGAGGTGCTGGCATCCAGGGGCTTCGAGGGATCTGCGGCGCATCTTCCCCTCGCATTGGGAAAGGATATCGCCGGCGATCCCTATGTGGTCGATCTGGGGCAGATGCCGCATCTGCTTATCGCCGGGGCGACCGGTTCCGGCAAGAGTGTCTGTCTCAATGCGCTGATCGTGAGCCTCCTGTACAAGGCGACGGCCGACAGTATCCGTTTACTGCTGATCGATCCGAAACGGGTCGAACTCTCCATCTATGAGGGGATCCCGCATCTGGCCGAACGGGTCGTCTGCGATCCGAAAGAGGCGGCAAAGCGGCTTCAACGCCTGGTGATCCACATGGAGGGGCGCTATAAGCTGTTTGCTAGGCTGGGGGCCAGAAATATCGTCAGCTACAATCGGCTGGTTCGAATCGCCAGACGGGAAGGGGGCGGCGAGGTCTTTCAACCGCTTCCCTATCTGGTGGTGGTGATCGACGAACTGGCCGATCTGATGCTGACCGCGGCCGCCGATGTCGAGCGGGCCATTGCCAGACTGGCCCAGATGGCTCGCGCGGTCGGTATTCATCTGATTGTGGCGACGCAGCGCCCATCGGTCGATGTGATTACGGGGATCATCAAGGCCAATTTTCCGGCTCGGCTTGCATTCCAGGTCTCGTCGAAGGTCGATTCACGGACGATTCTCGATATGAACGGCGCCGAGCAGTTGTTGGGCGACGGCGATATGCTGTTTATCCCGCCAGGGAGTTCGAAACCGCACCGGATTCACGGATCGTTCGTCTCGGACATCGAGATCAAGCGTGTCGTCGATTTTCTGAAGGCGCAGGGGAAGGCCGAGGAGTTTCCGTGGTTGCTGACGCCGGCCGAGGAGGAGCCGGAGTCGTCAGGGGACGAAGACGATGAACTGTACCGGCAGGCGGTCGATCTGGTCGTGACGACCCGCCAGGCCTCGATTTCGCTGATTCAGCGGCGGCTGAGGATCGGCTTTAACCGGGCGGCACGATTGATCGAGCGGATGGAGCACGAACGGATTGTCGGTCGGATTGAAGGGGGCGGACCGCGGGAGGTTCTCATTGAGCCGCGTAATGCGGGTTCGTAATTCGATTCTGATCGTGGTGGGGACGGTGGCGTTGATCGGTTCACCCGTTTTTGCCCTTGACCCAACCCCCAACCCCCAACCCCCAACCCCCGGTGTCGTGTCCGCCCTCACGGCGGAAGAGTTGGCCGACAAGGTCCAGGTAACCTATCAGGGCTTTTCGGATCTCCGGAGCGCCTTCTTCCAACGCGCCACCAACCGGTTGAGCGGGATGACGCAGGAGGCCTCGGGTCGGCTCTTCCTGAAGTGGCCCGGGAGGATGCGTTGGGAGTATGAGAAGCCGGAATCGCGGCTGTTCCTGATCGATGGGAAGACCCTGTGGAGCTACAGCCCGTCCGAACGGCAGGCGATCGCGCAGGATGTGAGCGGCGTGCTGACGACGAGCCCGATCGGGATCTTATTCGGGATGAGCAGCCTTCGACGAGACTTTCAGGTCCGGCCGATCGTCCATGCCGGGACAAAGGAGAGCCCTGAGTCGCTCCTGGAGCTGACCCCTAAGAGGAAAGGCCTTGCGTTCAAACGGGTGATCCTGGGGGTGGACCGGGGCAGCTTTCTCATCCAACGGCTGACGGTCTTTGATCTGTACGACAATACCACGACGGTCGAGCTGTCCAGGCAGCAGGTCAACACCAATCTGAAAGACGATCTGTTTCGTTTCTCGCCACCGCCGGGGACGGAGGTGATCACCCCTCTCAAACCTACCGTACCGTAAGCCAAAAGGAGATCGTACGTGTCTAATGAGGCATCCTTCGATATCAGTTCGACAGTAGATCTGCAGGAGGTCGATAATGCGGTGCAGCAGGTCACGAAAGAGATTCAGCAGCGGTTCGATTTCAAGGGAAGTGCCAGTCGTGTGACACGGGACGAACAAGGCATCCTGCTGTACGCCGATGATGCCTACAAGCTCAAGGCCGTGGTAGAGCTGCTGGAATCCAAACTGGTGCGGCGAAAGGTGTCTCTGAGGGCGCTCACCTACAACACCCCGGAGCCCGCCGCGAAGGGGACCGTTCGGCAGCGGGTCACCCTGCAACAGGGGATCCCTGCCGAGAAGGCCAAAGAGATCACCAAGGTCGTCAGAGGGCTCGGAGTGAAGGTGACCACACAGATCCAGGGTGATCAGATACGGGTCTCGGCCAAGAGTAAAGACGATCTGCAGGCGGTGATTCAGACGCTACGAGGGCGCGATTTCGGCATCGACCTGCAGTTCGGCAACTATCGGTAACGGGGACAGTGTGTGACGGTCATGGACGCCAACGGCGCGACAAACCTGAAGGAACCGCATGTCTGAGTCTCGTCAAGATAAGCGCGCGACAGTATTCATTGTTACCGACGGCGCCGATTTGACCCTCCGGCTTCGTGAGCTGCTCACGCGTCAAGGATTCTCCGTCCTGCAGGCCGCATCCGAACAGGAGGCGCTGGCTGTCCTCAGTAACGGCGGCTCGCACCTGGTGATGGTGGATGCCGGCTCGTACGTTGCACTGCAGCAGCGGACCGATCGTCTGGCAGCCGTGCATCGATTGACCGGGATCATCGGCGCCTCCCTCGACCTCGGCGAGGTCTATCAGGCCTTCGCCGCGGAGGTCGGCCACCTCATCCATTACGATCGGATGGTCCTCGCGCTGCGGAACGATGCGGGCCCCGGGTTACGGGTGCTCCGGCTGATGGCCGATCGGCCTGCCACCGGGTGGCCTGACGGGGAGTGCGCCCTTGGGGAGGGGACCGGCATCGGATGGGTGATGTCGCAACGACGTCCTCATGTCGAGGCGGACCTGGCGGAATCGAAGCAGTTCACCGAGGATGAGGCGCTGTTCGAGTCGGGTATTCGATCCTGCATCCGCCTCCCCCTCATGGTGAAGGGGGAGTCGATCGGGGCTCTCTGTCTGGATAGTACGACGCCTCGCTGTTATGGGGAGCGGGAGATCGATCTGCTGCTGCCGCTGGCTGAGCAATTGGCGATTGCCATCGAAACCGGTCGCCTGTTTCAAGAGGTGCATCGGTTGGCGATCACGGACGAGTTGACGGATCTCTTCAATCATCGCCACTTCTATCGCCAGCTCGACCAGGAGTTGAGGCGCACCCGGCGCTACGGGCACCCGCTTTCACTGATCATGCTGGACATCGATTTTTTCAAGCAGTATAACGACCTCAAGGGTCACCTGGCCGGTGATGAGGCGTTGCGCCTGATTGCTGCCCGGTTGAAAAACAGCACACGAGGCACCGACATTGTTGCGCGATACGGGGGGGATGAGTTCGGCATTATTCTGCCGGAAACCGATCCGCGGCAGGCGTGGGCACAGGCGGAACGGATCCGCATCGTGATGGAGCGCGAGTCGCTGGGGGGAGAGGAAGCGGCCGATGGTCCCAGACTGACCGTCAGCCTTGGCGTCGCCTGTCTGGGACCGGATATGCACAAGACCGAGGATCTGGTCCGGGCTGCGGACCAGGCGCTGTATTGTGCCAAGGCCGCCGGGGGCAATCAAACCTCCGTGTCCGAATCGTGTGGTGGGTTCCACCCATCCGCAGGCCCACGACCGGGCTGTTGATGACGGTGGGATCGTGAGGTCGGACGGCGGTCGCTTGATCGATCGGCTCAGGGGGATCACGTCGTGAAGCGACAGGCGCAGGCCGAGATCCTCACGGTCGGGACGGAGCTGCTGCTGGGCCACACCATCGATACCAACTCAGCCTACATCGGTCAAGCGCTTGCGGCAGCGGGGATCGAGGTCCGCTGGAAGAGCACCGTCGGCGATCACGAGGCGCGGATCAGGGAGGCGCTGCGTACGGCGCTCACGCGGGCCGAGATCGTCATTGTAACGGGTGGGCTTGGTCCCACCGAGGACGATCTGACCTGTCGGGCTATCGCCGCCGAGTTGGGGCGACCGTTGAGCCTTGATCAGGCAATCCTGGATTCGATCCGTCGCCGGTTCGCGGAGCGCGGCCTTGTCATGTCCAGGAACAACGAGCGGCAGGCCATGATCCCGGAGGGCGCCGTCGTCTTGCCGAATGCGCGCGGGACGGCCCCCGGTTTTGCCATTCGCCTGGCGGATGGCAGGCTGGTGGCGGCGGTGCCGGGGGTGCCTTCAGAGATGCGGCCGATGCTCACGGAACACGTCATCCCGCGCCTGCGCGAGGCGTTCGGCGTACGGTCAAGAATTCATACCCGTATCCTGAAGGCGTGCGGCATTACGGAATCGGCCCTCGACGAGGCGATCAGCGATCTGATCCATCTCTCGGACAATCCGACCATCGGGGTGCTGGCCTACCCGGACGAGATTCATGTCCGGCTGACCGTCGCGGTTGAATCAGAGCCGGAGGGCGACCGGCTGCTCGATGATCTTGAAAATAGGATTCGGGAGCGGCTGGGGGAACGCATCTTTGGCCGGGATGACGAGCGGCTCGAGGAGGTCGTGGGGCGGCTGCTCCTCGACGCGCGGGCGACGATTGCCGTCGCCGAGTCGTGCACCGGGGGACTGGTCTGCCATCGGCTGACCAATCTCCCGGGAAGCTCCGCCTATTTTTTCCGCGGCGAGGTGGTCTACAGCAACGAGGCCAAGGAGCGCCTCTTGGGTGTACCGCATGAACTGATTGCCGAGCAGGGTGCCGTCAGCCGGCCCGTCGCCATCGCGATGGCGGTCGGGATACGGCACACCGCCGGTGCGGAACTGGCGTTGGGTATCACCGGTATTGCGGGACCGGGAGGGGCGACACCGACGAAACCGGTGGGTCTCACCTTCATTGCGCTGGCCTCGGATGAGGGCGTGGCCTGCCACGAGCACCGATTCCTGGCGGATCGGGAGACCAATAAGCTGCTTGCCTCCCAGAGGGCCCTCGACATGATCCGCCGACACCTGCTGTCACATCGATATGCCGGACAGAGCTGACCCCCAGTCCATCCCAACCATCCGCGCCTTTATCGCCGCCAACCTCGATCCGGGCCTCAAGGCGGCGCTGGCCGGTGTACAGGATCGGCTGAAGGCCACCAGGGCCGATGTCGGATGGGTGCGGCCGGAGAACCTGCACCTGACGCTCAAGTTTCTGGGGCAGGTCGAGGAGGATCGCTTCGGCGCCATCGGAGAGGCGGTTGCTGCGGCGGCCGCCGGGTGCGGTCCGGTTCATCTGGTCTTTCAGGGGCTTGGCGCCTTTCCGAGTCCTCGGTCGGCCCGGGTCGTCTGGATCGGGCTGTCCCACGGCGCGGAGACGCTGGCAGCGCTTCAGGCACGAATCGAGGCGGGGCTTGAGCCGCTCGGATATGCGCGGGAGGCGCGGCTGTTCACCGCGCATCTGACGCTGGGCCGGGTGCGGGGTCCCGGACATCGGGAGCAGTTGGCGCGCGCGCTCACCGAGGCGACCGCCGAGCCGCTGGGCGAGATGGTGCTTCACCGGATCGAGCTGATGAAAAGCGACCTGAGCCCGAGCGGCGCCCGCTACACCATCCTGCACAGCTTTCCGCTCGACTGACATTCCTGGCAGCGGTACAGCCCTGCGCAAAAGTGCTTTCCAGCTCTCATCCTGATGAAGTATAATTCGTTCTTTCTGCGTATTCTCGATGAGGTCTCAACTGATGAGAAATAAGAGGGGGAGGCGGCGATGGCGTTGGAGCCGATAACCATCCAGATCATCGATCGGATCAGGCCGATGATCCGCGATCTTGTGACCCGCTACCGGAGAAGTCTGCGCGGCTGCCGTTACGCCGATATTCGCGTGCAGATCGATGAGGGCCAATCGGCGGCGGCAGAGAACGGGGGGAGCAAACACAGCATTAGAGACTATGGCTTTGCGATCGGCATCCGCGCCCTGTCGGGCGACGGGATGGTGGCGCCGGGCTATTTCGGACAATCGCTCGGTGCGGCCGACCTGGATCGACTGGCGCAGGTCGTCAGGGAGGGGCTCCGCCACGCGCATCATCGGGCCATGGCCAATGCCGAGCGCAAGGCGGCGGCCCGGACCGAGTTTGGGCCCATCGCCGACACGTTGAGCAGCACCATCCTCGCCCCCATCGAGATCCATCAGGATACCGTCCCCGCTCAGTTCGAGATCGACCCGCGGACCGTCCCGCTGGAGGAACTCGTCGACCTGACGACCGAGATCTCCAGGGGCAGTCTCGCGCTCGACCCTCACGTCAAGTATACGTTCGTCTCTGCCTTCACCCTGCTGACCCGGGAGCTGTTCTGCAGCTCTGAGGGGGCCGACATCGATCAGACCTTCGCCATGACGCAGGGGACCTGCTTCATTGTCGCCCACGGCAAATCAGGGACCCAGGAGCTGTACGACTACATGGGCCACCAGCGCGGCTGGGAGACCTTAACCAGAGGCGTGCACGAGGAGGCCATTCGGTTCCCGGAGTTTCGGACATTCTGCGCAGGCCTCACGCAGGACGCCGTCAACCTGTGTAATGCCCGGCCGCTCAAGGCGACCGATCGCGAGGTCGTCGTCGTCACCGACCCGCACTACAACACCCTGACGGCCCACGAGATTGTCGGCCACCCGACCGAGCTGGATCGCGCGCTCAAACTGGAGACCTCCTATGCCGGCCGAAGCTGGCTGTTGCAGAATCTGCACGAGCACCAACTGGGTAAGCCGATTGCCTCGCCCCTCGTCTCGGCCTTCTCCGATCCCTCTCTCCCCGGGTACGGCCACTACAAGTACGATCACGAGGGGACGCCGGCCAGACGCGTGACACACATCGATCGCGGTATCTTTACAGGCTTCATGAATAGCCGGCAGACCGCCGCCGTGCTGGGTGTGCCGCCGAACGGGTCATACAAGGCGACCGACGCCTCGCTCGTTCCGTTAATCCGGATGTCGAATACGGTGTTCGGCCCCGGTGAACAGGACCCGCAGCAGATCATCCGAGAGATCCCCCACGGTTACTATCTGGTCGGGCACCGGACCCCCTCGATCGCCGAATCGCGTGAGAATTTTCGGATTACCGCCATGAAGGTCTACGAGATCAAGAACGGCCAGATCGGCGAGCTGTTCTGTAACGGCGGGATCATGGCCGATACCAAGGACTACCTGATGAAGGTCGATGCGGTCGGGAACGATTTCCGTCTCTATCCGATCCCGAATTGCGGCAAGGGCCAGCCGATGCAGACCAAGCGGCTCGGCAACGGCGGCCCCACCATCCGCAGCCGCGCCCGTCTGACAGGATCGTGAAAGGGTTTAGGGTGGAGGGTCTAAAGACAGGGTTTGGGGTTTTGGGTCTAGGTGCACACCCTAAACCCTATACCCCATACCCTATTTTTGCTGGAGGCTTACGATGATTTCAACCGCTGAACTTACAAAGGCCGTCGAACAGGCTCTGGGATATCTGGGGTCGGCCGATCAGGTGACCGAGGTCGAGGTGTTTGCGGCGAGTAACGGCAATCTCTTGACCCGGCTGAACTATACCTCGCACATCCCCTGTAACGGCGTCGAAGAGCCGAAGTCGAGCGAATCGTACGGTCTGGGTATCACGGCGGTGTTCAAGACAGAGGCCGGCGTCACGGTCGGGTTCGGGAGCGAACCGAGCGATCTGAGCCTCGACGGGGTCAAGAGGGCCCTCGAAAAGGCCCGGCGCGGCGCCGTTGCCGACCCCGAGTTCTCGTCGCTACCGAGACCGACGGGCGAGCGGCGGAGGCTCCGCCGCTACCACGATCCGAAACTGATGAAGATTCGGGACGAGGAGTTGGTCGAGGTTGGTTGGCGGGTGTTGCAGGGAAGCCTCAAGACCTTTCTCAACTCCCCACGGCTGCTGGAGCTGGCAGGCACGAGGGATCGAATCAAAGAGCTGGGTCTCATCGTGGGCGGCGACGTCACCATCCAGCAGGAGCGGATCGCCATCGCCTCGACCGCTATGCCGGAGGTCCAGACCGACGAATCGACGCTGATCATGGCCTTTATCACCGCCATGGTTGAGGCCAAGGCCTCCAAGGGGAGCGGCTGCTCTGCCGGGACCCACCTGGATCAGTTCACCGATGACGCCGGCGTCGAGGCCGCACAGAATGCCTTGGCGGCAATGGGCGGAGAGCGGATCAAGGGCGGGCGATATACGGTCATCTTCGGGCGTCAGCCGGTCGCCGACCTCCTGAACAATCTGATCCTGCCGTCGGTGAGCCTCAGTAACTTCTACAGCGACAGCTCGCCCTTCATGGGCCGGCTTGGCAAGCGCGTGGCATCGAGTCGATTGACCCTGTACGACCACGGCGCGCAGCGCGGCCTGATGGGGAGCAAGGGAATTACCTGCGAGGGACTGCCGACCGGGAAGACTTGGCTGATCCAGCGCGGCAAACTGGTCGGACTGCTCGCAAGTCATTATGAACAGCAGCGTATCCTCAAAGATCCCAGAGGGGCAGAGAAGCTGGGGGGAGACCCGAACGAACAGGGCCGCGCAATCGTCCCGCGGAACGGATTCCGGTTCTGGGCCGGCGGCGGCCGGCAGTTCGGTGTCCAACCCGGCATCGCGTCGACCAATGCCGTCGTGCAGGGCGGAGACCAGGGCCTTGAGGAACTGGTCGCCGGCGTCCAAGACGGCCTGCTGATCGGTCGGATCTGGTACACCTATCCGATCAACGGGCTGCGGGCGGGGGACTTCACCTGTACGGTTGTCGGCGACTCCTACATCATTAAGGACGGACGGATCGTCGCACCGCTCAAACCGAATACGGTACGCATCAACGACAATATCCGCTCGATGCTCTCCAATATCGTCGCGGTCGGCAAAGAGGTCAAGGGTACCCTGGTCTGGGCGGCCGACGAGGTGATCTATACGCCGGAGATCGTGGTGCAGAATGTTGCCGTCGACGAGATCGCCTCATTTATGGAACAGTTGTGAGCGACGCGCGCAGGAATAGTCTATCATCCTATCGCCTATGATATACGGGTGGTTCAAACGGTTCGGTTCCGTGGTGCGGCCCCTGCTCATGCTTGCGGGGTTGCTCGGGATCGTCTGGCTCTGCCAGAGGATCGGGTGGCCGGCCATTCGGCAGAATATTGCCGTCATCGGACAATGGTTCTTTCTGTTGGTCGTCCTCTACCTCTTTGCGCAGATGGCCTTTATGTCGGGGTGGTGGGTCCTGATCGGTTCCAGGGCGAGGCAGATCGGATACTGGCGGATGTTCGGCGTCTACCTGGTGGGCGATTCGGTCAACTATTTCGTGCCGCCCGCCAACCTGGCCGGAGAGCCGGTCAAGGCGCACCTGTTGAGCCGCTCGGTGGGATTCAGCCGCTCGGTGACCTCGATCATGGTCCACAAGCATGCCGAGATCGTGGCGCAGGTGCTGTTTCTGAGTTTCAGCCTGGGCGTTGCCGTCACCCAGTTCGCGCTCCCTGCGGCTCTGCAGGTTGCCGCGCTGATATTGGCCGCTGGTATGGGGGTGGCTGTCGTGGCGGCCTTCTGGGCGCTGAAGCGCGGGGCCTTTGGGGCGTTGATCCGCGGGCTGGTCAAGATCGGGTTGAAACCGGAGCAGATCAACCCGGAATGGCGCGCCACGGCATCGCTGGATCGATGGCTCGCGCTCTTCTACAAGACCCGTATGCCGGTCTTCTACTGGGCGACCTTTCTCTGTCTGCTCGGATGGTGCGGCGGGCTGCTGGAGACCTATATTGTGCTGCAGTGGCTGTCGGCGAAGCCGAGCCTGGCGATGGCGGTATCTGTTGAGAGCCTGGCGATGGTCCTGAATACCCTGATCTTTTTCATCCCTGGTCGGGTCGGGAGCGCGGAAACGGTGCGAGTCGCTGTCTTTTCGGTTCTCGGTTTGCCCGCTGCGGAGGGCGCCGTCTACAGTATTATTCGCCGGGGGAGAGAGGTCACCTGGGCGATCCCCGGTCTGCTCATCCTGCTGGCGATGAAGATGGGAATCGGTGGGGCGCCTCGTGAGGTCGCAGGCTGATGGGCATGAACGGCCGCGCACAGGCGATTCTGTTCGATTTCGGAGGTACGCTGGACGCCGACGGGATCCCCTGGAAAGATCGATTCCGTCGGCTCTGCCTCGCTGAACAGGTGGTACTGGATCAGGATCGGTACGATCGAGCCTTTTATGCGGCCGATGACGCGCTGGTGGCGCAGAGGCTTGCCGGTTGCTCGTTTCAGGAGAGCATCGTGCTGTTGGCGACCGGCGTATTGAAGGCGTTGAATATTGGCGATTCCGATCTGGCATCGCGTCTGGCCAACCGGTTTTGGCAGGACTCGGTGAATAAGATCCGTTCGAACATGGAGACCTTGCGCGGGCTGTCGGCGCGATACCGGCTCGGGATCGTCTCGAACTTTTACGGGAATCTTGAACAGGTCTGTCTCGAAACGGGGCTTGCGCCATTGATGAGCGTTATGGTTGACTCGGCCTGCGTCGGGTTTATCAAGCCGGATCCCCGTATCTTTCAGGCCGCGCTCACACCGTTACGACTCGGCCCACAAGAGGCGATCTTTGTCGGGGATTCGTTACCGCGAGACATGAAGGGCGCCAAGGCGCTCGGAATGCCCCATATCTGGCTGGCCTCGGATCGGTCAGGCGCCCTTGCGCCCTGTTGCCCGGATGATCCCGTGATCAAGTCCTTAGCGGATCTTCGGGAGGTGTTGCAGTGAGGCCATACCGCATGGGCTCGCGGCTGACCCATACGCATGAACGTCCCTTCGATTCTGTCATTGCGAGCGACCGACGGGAGCGTGGCAATCTCGCCGCCTTTGAGGGTGCGAACAACGATGAGATTGCTTCGGTCGCTGCGCTCCCTCGCAATGACGCGGGCAGGAGGCTATCGGGAGAAGGCCTCACGGGAGGTATTATTGCAGCCGGGGAGGGATCGCGATTAAAACGGGACGGCCTCACGATGCCGAAGCCGATGGTGCCCGTTGCCGGTCTCCCGCTGATCGAGCGGGTGGTGGACAACTTCGCGAACGCAGGCATCACGCGGCTACGGATCATTTTCAACGAGGATGATCGAGCGTGCGCCGCCTTCATCCGGGATCGGTTCCCGGAGCTCGACATAGACTGCATCATAAAAACGACCCGTTCATCGTATGAAAGCTTCTGGGAGGTGGGCACGCGATCCGGCCCGGGTGCGATCCTCATGTCCACCGTCGACTGGATCTGTCCGGAACCGGCATTTCGCCGGTTCGTTGAACAGGCCAGGGGCTGCCGTCAGGCCGCCGCGGTCCTGGCTGTGACGCCGTTCGTCGCCGACGAGAAGCCGCTGTGGGTGACTCTCGATCCATCCGGGCTGGTTACGGCCATCGGCGGCATCTCGGGTAATGCTGTAACGGCCGGACTCTACCTGATATCCGATTCGCTCTTTACTGATGCTCCACATCCGGACACACTGGGCCGGCTGCGGGACTTTCTGATATGGCTGGTCACCAGCGGGCAACCGGTCTATGGGGTGGTGATCGATCAGGTGATCGATGTCGATCGGGCCGAGGATCTTCAGTTGGCTGAAACCCTATTAGGGACAGGGGATAGGGGTTAGGGTATAGGGGTTAGGGGATGGGGACTAAGCAAAACTACCCGCGTATCCCTAACCCCTAACTCCTAACCCCCAACCCCTGGTTTACACGCGGAGGCAATAGCGGATGATGCCGTACCTGTTGGGGATATTTCGCGAACGCCAACACTCGCCGGGCCGGGAATTCGACGATACTGAGATCCTGCGGCTGGTCGCCAAACATGTTGAGGCGGCCGGTTACCAGGTACACCTCACAACACCGGAGGATCTGGGAGGAGGGGTCGACGATCCTATTCCCTCCCTCGTGTTTTTGATGTGTGAGCGAATGGCAGCCCTCGAGCGGCTTGAACCGTTGGAGAGAGCAGGTGTTCCGCATGTCAATGCTCTGCGGGGTGTGTTGAATACCTACCGGGATCGCATGATCCCGCTACTGGCCGCCTCAGGGATTCCGATTCCAAAGAGTCGGATCATTTCGAGCGATCCGTCCGGCCTCGGTGACCTTTCACTATCGCTCGAAGGGGCCGTTTTTCCGATCTGGATCAAGCGGGCGGATGTCCATAATACCCAATCCGGAGATGTTGAGATGATACCGTCTCCGGAGCAGTTCCAGATAGCCCTGGCCGCGCTTCACGACAGGGGGATCTCCCGTGTGGTGGCGCAGCAGCACATCCCCGGGGATCTGATCAAGTTCTACGGGATCGGTATGCCGCATGCGGGCGATGACAAGGACACGTGGTTCAGATGGTTCTATCACCGGGATCAGGAGCTGGCACGCTATCCCTTTTCGGAAGAGGCGCTGCGGGCCCTGACGCAGCAGGCGGCCGCCGCCATCGGCCTCGAGGTCTACGGGGGGGATGCCATCATCACGCCTACCGGCGGGATATTCCTCATCGATATTAACGCCTGGCCGTCGTTTGCACTGTTCCGCGAGGAGGCCGCCGCCCGGATCGCGGCATGGCTGCTGTATCGCGTGAGAAAGGGGACCGTCCAATGAAGCGTACTATTCCCGGCAAGCGGTCGAGGGCCATCGTCAAACGCGAGGCGCGTTACATGGCGCCGGGCCTGCAGTCGATCGCACTCTATTCCGGGTTGGCAATGGCGAGGGGGGAAGGGTGCACCCTGATTGATGAGGACGGTAATCGATATCTCGATTTCATGGCCGGAATCGGCGTCGGGAGCATCGGGCATGCGCACCCGCACTACGTTGAGGCGCTGAAGGCCCAGGTCGAACGACTGACGTTCGGCAGCTTTACCACCGAGAACCGCGCGCGGTTTCTCGCGCTGCTGGCTTCGATCACGCCGCGAGGGCTCAAGCGGATCCAGATGTTTTCCGGCGGCGCAGAGGCGGTTGAGGCCGCATTCCGACTGGCCAAGTCGGTCACGAAGCGATTTGAGTTTATCGGGTTTTGGGGCGGATTCCACGGCAAGACCGGCGGGGTCCTTGGACTGTTGGGGGATGACTTTAAGAAGCAGTTGGGGCCCTTTATGCCAGGTCTCTATAGCGCGCCATACGCCAACTGTTATCGCTGTCCCCTGAGGCTTCAGTATCCCGGTTGCGGGATCGCCTGCGCCGATTTCTTGCGGGATGTCATCCGATATCAGACCCAGGGTGAGATCGCCGCGATTATTGTGGAGCCGATCCAGGGGACCGCTGGGAACGTCATTCCGCCTCAAGGATTCTTGAGCGCTGTGCAGGCGGTCGCCAAAGAGCACGACGCCCTGCTGATCGCCGACGAGATGCTCACCGGATTCGGCCGTACCGGGTCGATGTGGGGGTGCGATCACGAGCCGATTGTGCCGGATGTCATGACGGTCGGCAAAGGAATAGGCGGGGGATTCCCGGTCAGCGGGGTGATCTCGACACAGGAACTGATGGCGCACGCACCCTTCAGCAACCCAAGCGGCAGCTCCTCCAGCTATGGAGGCAATCCGCTCGCCGCCACGGCCGGGCTGGCGACGCTTGAGGTGATTCTGAAGGATCAACTTGTGGCGAACGCCAGGCGCGTCGGCGTCGTCATGCTGAAGCAGTTGGAGGCGCTGAAGGAGAAATACCCCTTCATCGGCGACGTACGGGGGAGAGGGCTATTGTTGGGGATCGAGCTGGTCAAGGATCGGGAGACGAAGGAGCCGCTTGCGAAACATCACGCGCAGCGACTGTTTCAGGCCTGCCTCAAACGGGGACTCCTCGCCATGTGCTATTCCTACAATATTCGAATCAACCCGCCGCTCCTGATCACGGAGGCGCAGGCCCTGGACGGCCTGGCCATCCTCGATGAAGCCTTCGCCGAACTGCAAAAGACAGGGTGGAAAAAATAGGGTGTAGGGTATGGGGTATAGGGTTTTGGCAAACGCGGGACTTTCCCTTCAACCCTAGCCCCTAAACCCCAAACCCTGCTTTTAAATCATGTTGAAGGGTGCCATTGTCGGCCTGGGGAATGTGGCGGTGAACGGGCATCTGCCCGGATGGGCAGGGTGTGAGCGCGCCCGGATCGTGGCGGCCGTCGATGCCCTGCCGTCGAGGCTTGCGCAGGAGCAACGGCGACTGCCGGGAGCCCGCTTTTATCCGGATGTATCGGCGATGCTGGCCGGCGAGTCCCTCGATTTCCTGGATGTCTGTACGCCTCCAGGAACCCATGCCTCTCTCAGTCGGCTTGCGCTCCAGCACGGACTGCATGTGTTGTGTGAGAAGCCGCTCGTCCTCTCGCTCGATGAGTTGCAACTGGTGAGGCGCGCGCAGGCGGACAGCGGTCGCGTCCTGTACACCGTTCATAACTGGCGCTATGCGCCGATCATCGTCAAGGCATCCGATCTGATCCGGCAAGGGCGGATCGGAGCTGTGCGACGCGTGCGCTGGCAGGTGCGCCGCCGCGAACCGTCGGTGGTGGTCGCGCCTGTCGAGGGCGCTGCCGGAATGACGATGTCCGACAACTGGCGGCTCGATCCCGCGATGGCCGGCGGCGGTATCCTGCTGGATCACGGCTGGCATGCCCTGTACATCATCCTGCGCTGGCTGGCTCAGAAGCCGCGAACGGTCGCTGCCGTGCTGGAAAAGCGGGCGCATCCGGAATGGCCCGTTGAGGATACGGCGACTGTCCGGGTGGACTGCCGTGAGGCCACGGCGGAGATCTTTCTGACATGGGCCTCATCGTCACGGGACAACCGCGCCGTCATCGAGGGGACCCGCGGGACGATCGCCGTTGATGACGACATCCTGCGCCTGACGGGCGCCGGAGACGAGCAACACTGGACCTTTGAGTCCCCCCTTTCACAGGGTTCTCATCATCCGGATTGGTTCAGTCGCGTCCGGGACGATTTTCTCAGCGAGATCTCGGGCGAGGCGCCGCAGGGTACCAATCTGGCCGAGGCGTCGCTCTGCGCACAACTGCTGTCCCTTGCCAAGGCATCGCACGGCCAAGGAGGGGAGGCGTTAGCCGTGTAGGGGCAGGGCAAGCCCTGCCCATAGGGGCGCAGCATGCTGCGCCCCTACAGTGCGGTCTGAACTATATGGTCAGCAACGCAGTTACCATCATCATCGTCATCTCAAAGGGTTCGGGCGAGGTCGGTCCGGATACCGTTGTGCTGGGTGTCCCGTTGCTTCGACGGATTGTCATGGCGGCCTCTCGCGCCGGGTACGGGGATATCCTGGTTGCGGATGACGGGTCAGTCGGCTACGAAAGGCTGCTGGAGGGCACGAAGGCGGTATCGGCGCCTGCGGCCAGGCTCACCGATCATCCGTGCGCCGGTCGCATCCTGATACTCGCCTCACACGTCCTGCCGCACCCCGTGTTGCTGACGCGTCTGGCCGAGATGCCGCTGTGCGCTGAGACGATGGCGATCCCTGCAAGCGGGATCGCGGCCGTTGAGACGGCCGATCCTGCACTCCTCCTGTCGACGATCGGACGCGCCAACGATGAGCTGGACCTGTTTTCAGCGCTTGAGCAGGTCTACCGAAGGACGGATGTCTCGACGGATGATACGCGTTGGGTTCGAATCACAAACCGGGCGGATCTCGACAGCGCAGAGCGATGGTTATTGCACGGTCTGATTAAGGATACCGAGGGCTTCATGTCGAGGCATGTCGAGCGAAAGATCTCACTGGCGGTTACCCGGCGCCTCGTCCGTACGGACATGACCCCGAATCAGATGACGGGGGTGAGCGTCGGGATCGGCGTGCTGGGGGCCCTGTTCTTCCTCTCGTCCACGCCCGCGTCCCAATTGACCGGCGCGCTTTTGTTTCTGCTGCATTCGATCCTGGACGGTTGCGATGGAGAGATCGCCAGGCTCAAGTATCTGGAGTCGCGCCTTGGTGGTGTGCTGGATTTCTGGGGGGACAACGTCGTACATTCTGCCGTATTTGCGTGTATCGGCCTGGGATGGCAGGGGGCAACCGGGACCCTCTTCCCACTGGCCCTGACGGTGTCTGCGGTGATCGGTACCCTCCTGTCGGCCGGCTTCGTCTACGGGCAGACGATGTGGAACAAGAAATCCGAGGGGCCGCTGTTCACCTCGGTGACCCCTTCAGAGGCCCCATCCCGCCTCTCCATTCTGGCCGATTCCCTTGCCAGGCGGGATTTTATCTATCTTGTGGTCATCCTGTCGGCCTTTGGAAAGGCCCAATGGTTTCTCACGGCGGCGGCAATCGGCTCGCCGCTCTTTTTTTTCATGTTGCTGTGGAGTTCACACAGGGAAAGGGTCACGGTATGAGCGAAAAAAGTTCTTTCTACCCGGAACTGATCAGACCGATCCAACCGTCCGCCGGGAAGCTGGGGGTGCTGATTCCCGGGTTGGGGGCGGTCGCGACAACGCTGATCGCCGGAGTCCACCTGATCAACAAGGGAATTGCCCAACCGCACGGCTCCTTGACACAGATGCAGCGGATGCGCCTGGGCAAACGGACCAACCCGCGGTTTGCGCTGATCAAAGAGGTCGTCCCCCTCGCAGATCTGAACGATCTGGTGTTCGGGGGCTGGGATATCTTTCCCGAGAACGCCTATCAGACCGCATGCCATGCCGGGGTGCTGCCGAAGGAGATGCTGGATCAGGCCAAAGACCAGTTGGAGGCGGTCAGGCCGTGGCCGGCGGTCTTTGATCAGGCCTACGTGCGACGGCTCTCGGGGACGAACCTGAAGTCCGGCTTAACCAAGAAGCACCTGGCGGACATGCTGATCGAGGATATCGAGGCGTTCCGTCAAAGGGAGGGGATCCGGCGGGCCGTGATGATCTGGTGCGGGTCGACCGAGGTCTTCATGCAACCGGCTCCGGTCCACGAGACTATCGAGGCGTTTGAGGCGGGCCTGAAGGCGAACGCGCCGGAGATCTCATCGAGTATGATCTATGCCTATGCCGCCATCTCGGCCGGGGTACCCTTTGCGAACGGCTCACCCAATCTGGCGGTCGATGTGCCGGCGCTGGTCGAGTATGCCGGCCGGCGCCGCGTCCCGATTGCCGGAAAGGATTTCAAGACCGGCCAGACCTTCCTGAAAACCGTTGTCGCGCCCGGGCTGAAGGCGAAGATGTTGGGACTGACCGGCTGGTTTTCCACCAACATCCTGGGCAACCGGGACGGCGAGGTGCTGGACGATCGGGGATCGTTCAGGACCAAGGAGGTCAGCAAGGGCTCGGTGCTGGAGGCGATTCTGCAACCGGAGCTCTATCCCGAGCTGTACGGCCAGGTGTTCCACAAGATCCGGATCGAGTATTACCCGCCGCGCGGCGATGCCAAGGAGGGATGGGACAACATCGATATCTTCGGTTGGCTCGGCCAGCCGATGCAGATTAAGATCAACTTTCTCTGTCGGGACTCCATCCTGGCGGCGCCGGTCGCCCTCGACCTGACCCTGTTTCTCGACCTGGCCCAACGGGCCGGATTGTCGGGTATTCAGGAGTGGCTCTCGTTCTACTTCAAGTCTCCGATGGCCCGGGCCGACCTGAAGCCGGAGCACGACCTGTTTATCCAGCATCTGAAGCTGACCAACACCCTGCGTATCTTGGTCGGGGAGGAGGTGCTCGACCACTCGGGACTCGATTACTACGAATCCGGCGATGCCTATCGAGCCGGCATGGGCGGGGCGTGAGCCTGTCCCGCGCCGTGTCGAAGGGGCGGTGCGGCTACATCGACCCCTTCTTGGTCGCCGGTCCCAACCCCTCCGACTCACGCTTGAGCCGCATCTTTTTGGCGAGGGCCTCATACGACTGGTTCCGGATGACCTTATCGAACTGGATGCGGTAATTGCCGACGATACTGACCTCATCGATGACGACATCGTAGGGGATCCAGGCATTCCCGCGGCGCAGGAGGGCAAAGTCGACAAAGGTCGGCTCATTTCGTTTGGAGAGGAACTTGGTCTTGACGACGGCGTCCTGCGAATCGATCTGCTCCGAGAGGTAGGTCACCTGCTGGTCGCCCAGGTGATCGACGACCAGGGTGGTATAGGACTCAACGAACAGGTCGCCGAACAGCTCCACGAACTCCTTGCGTTCCTGGGCTGATCGCTTGGCCCAATGATTGGCCAGGGAGCGGCGCGCCATCTCGTGCAGATCGAACCAGCGTACGATCCGTTCTTTGACCATCGACTTGCGTGTTCCTTCCTGTGCTTTATCCTGTAAGGCGGGGTCCTTGACAAGCGCGGTAAGCTGATCCAGTTCGGTCTTCACCTGATCGGTCATATCACCTGCCAAGGCAAACACCGGAAAGACCGACAGCATCAGCGCGATGGTTCCGCTACACACACCGATCCGCACAATCGACCAGATGGCGCCTGTCATATCACTTCTCCTTTTGTTGAGTACGGTTGCCCGTTTTCTGTTCTATGTTTCCGGTTCGATATACCCTCGATCGGTCTCAACCTGGAACCCGGAACTCGGCGCGGCCTTTGACGGCTGTTTGGCCACAACGGTCAGCAGGGCCGGCAACACGGTAATCGAGACGAGCAGGATGGCCCCGACGCCCAGCGTGACCAGCAGACCGATGCTGGATGCGCCGCGGTGGTGGGCGATCAGGAGGCTGCCGAAGCCGATCATGGTTGTCAATGACGAGAGCACCACCCCCTTGCCGATGCTCTTCGGCAGTATAGCAGCCTCTCCCTCCTCCCGGAAGCGGTGGATGATCAGCAGGCCGTTCTCTACCCCAGGCGCCACGATCAGGGGAATGATAATCAGGTTGGCCAGATTGAACTTCAACTGAAAGAGCTCCATCAGCCCTGCGGTCCAGACGGCGCCGATCAGCAGCGGAACCTTGGCCAGTAGAAAGTAGCGCAGATCGCGCAGGCTCAGCAAGAACAGCACAGCCACACCGATCAGCGCGTAGATCCCGACCTGTTGGTAGCCCTGCTTCATCGCCGAGATGACCTCGTACCCTTTCACGGGGTCACCGACGGCGTCGGGATCCACCGACCGCAGGTCGCGTACGAACGCGCCTTGAGAGGCGAACTCCCACGGGTCGCCCCGCGGATAGACCCGGAGCAGATACGAGCCGTCCCGCCCCACAAACTGCCGTTTCAGATCGTAGGGGACTTCATCGAGCCCGACCGGACCGGAGGTCACCGCCTTCTGGAGGAGCGTCAGCTTATCGAAGAAATCGTCGAACAGTTTGTCCTGAAATATGGCGAGTCTTCGGCCGACCTCCGTGTAGCCGCGTTGTTGAAGCCGCCGCTCAAACTGATCGATCAGCCTTCGAACCCGCGTCATCTCTTTCAAGGGCGGCTTCTCCTTTCCGGTCCATCGCTCCGCATCCTCCTCCGTCAGCATTTTCGCCTTGATCCGGTGCAGCGTTGTCAGCAACTCGTCGAGATCGATCGGCGCCGGCTGGGGGAGTGTCGAGAGGTTCACCCCGGCCAGCACCGGTCCGAGCCCATGAGCCAACTGCAGCTTGCGCTCTTGATCCTCCGGGATCAGCATGGCGAGACTCTCAACCTTGCCCACCGAGGGCAGCGCTTCCAGGGCCTTTGTCTTGGCCCTGACCTCTTCGAGACTCTCAGCCAGGATCACCCCATAGATGGTCGAGCGTTCGGACTGTCGGATGATCTTGAGCTCCCAATTGACCGATTCGGTCCCTTCCGCCTGAAGGCGGAGGACGTTGCCGTCGAATTCGATACGGCTCATCGCATAGAGGCCTGCCAGTGTGCCGATGGCCGACAGTACCAGGACGGTGCGGGGATGGCGATACAGAAATTCCATGAAATCCGGCGGTTTCGGCAGATGGGGCAACGGGAAATGCACCTCACCGATCTTCACTTCAATCGCGGGACCGTCGAGCGGAACCGCGGTACGTCTCGCCGAACCGACCGGGACCGGTCGCTTGTCCCACAAGATGAGCAATGGCGGGAGGACAACGAAGGTCGAAACCAGCGTCAGGAGGAGCCCACAACCCGTGATCAGGCCAAGTTCCTGCAATATACTGACCCCCGTCAACACAAGGGTGAACAGGCCGACGGAGGTGGTCAGTGCGGCGTGCAGGATCCCGGGACCGGCCCCTTCAAAGGCCCGTTCCAACGCCTCACGGATGGGGTGGCCCGTCCCCCGTTCCTCTTCGTATCGCGCAACGAGATGGATCCCGTAATCTATCCCGATCCCGATCAGCATCGGCGCCAGGACCATCGACATCATGTTCAGATGGCCTACCGTCACCGCAGCAAATCCGAAGGCCCAGCAGACCCCCATGACCAGTGCAATCAGCCCCACGGCCGGTCTGAAGACGCTGCGAAATACCAGTACCACCAGCAGGCCCACCCCGCCGAATGAAATGGCGGTCATCAGGCCGGAATCCCGCTGCGCGGCGGTGACCTCGTCGTATTCAAGGGCCGGACCCCCCGTGACCCCGGCTTTGACCCCCGGGAATCGGGCTTGCAGCAGCCGAATCTCTTGACGGATCGCTTGAATCGGTCGTTCAAACTTGAGCAGGCTCCCGGGATCCGCCTTGACGGTCGCCAGAATGAACAGAAACTGTTTGTTGTCCGACCACAGGTAGCCTTCTCGCTCGTCGTCTCCGTTCGCCTCGACCATAAACTGCTCCCATGGCGAGGTATAGCTCCGTGGGGCGCTTGCCCAGGCTTCGAGCTGTGTCAGCAGCGCGATCAGCGGCTGAAGTTCGACGGGCCGCCTGACCTCCCCCTCTTCCTCTTCGCCCAGGAAGCCGGTGAACAGGTGGCCGACCAGCGCCGCACTGATCTCTCGATGAATCAGTTGGAAGAGATGGGTCAAACCGGGCCTGGCCGATAACTCCTCCAGTAATGAGACATGCTCCTGAAGCTTATCACGCAGATCGCTGATCTGCTCCGGGGTCAGGTACATCAGAAAATGATCTTCCAGCGATGTGAGGTCAAAGCGATAGATGACCTCCTCGATATCCGGCAGGGCCTCGAGCCGACCCGCGAGGACAGTAGCGTACCGCTTGGCCTGGTCCTGATCTGCGGCCTCTATGACGATGACCGCCCGGTCCGGGTCGCCGAATGCCTGGTTATAACGCTCCTGGACCTGGCCGACCCTGCCGCTTATAGGGGAGAGCGCCTGGTGCGTGGAGGTAAAACGCAAGCGTGCAATCGCCACCCAGACGGAGAGTAATGACAGCAGTCCCGCGATCACCAGGGTTGTCCTGGGGTAGGCGAGGACCGTATGGGACAGCAGCTTCCGAAGACTCATTCGTTGGGCCTCACGTCCAACGGGATACCCTATCGAAGGGCATTGTCGGGATCATCCGGCGATCGAAGAGGTCGAAGGCCGCTTCTCCAAGCGATTCGATCGACTCTCGGGCGCGCTCCACCTGCGCCAGAAACTGATCCAGCTCGAGCGCGGACCGATCTGACCCGTACCCCTTAACCTTTTCAATCCCTTCCTTCAGGAGCAAAAGAGAACCTCTGAGATTGTTATTCTCCAAGTGATGGAACCCGACCGCGATCTGGATGAGTCCTTGCAAGAGAGGACGCACCCGTTCGTGTTGCGTGAGCCACACCGCTTCGAGAACCTCGTGCACCTCGAAGAATAGTCCCTCATTAAAAAGATGTGCAGCCTTTTCTAGTGCTTCCTCCACCGAGGCGGCCGAGTGACGCCTCGGTTGTGACACTCGCTGTAACACCCGGCAATAGGCGTCAATCCTATCAGCTACAGCCGATAGCT
The DNA here is from genome assembly GCA_003104975.1 of Candidatus Methylomirabilota bacterium. Lineage (NCBI taxonomy): Bacteria > Methylomirabilota (SeqCode) > Candidatus Methylomirabilota bacterium. The sequence goes on along the minus strand of PQAM01000004.1, from coordinate 133,970 downwards.
CCGCGCGTAACTGCTCTACAAGAGCCGGCTGTCTCCGCCCGCTCACCATATCCTCGAACGAGCGGAGGAGATACGGGGATCCGGCCAGACTCTCCATTTGGAGCGCCTCCCTCAATAGCTCGCTCAGTTGGTCGCGAAGTTCGACGCTGCGGATCGGCGGCGGAATCGTTCGCATAACCCATCCGACGGACTGTTTGGACTAGCTTTCAACACCTAAGCCGTTTAAGGCATCGTGCGACCGCCGCTTGGCCATCTCCTCTTCGCGCAAGGTGCGCCGGAGCACCTTGCCTACGAGCGTTTTCGGCAACTCCTGCCTGAACTCAACCAGGGTGGGGACCTTGTGCTTTGCCATTCGCTCCTTGCAAAAGTCGATGATCTTCTGTTCGGTGGCGTGCGCGCCCTCTTTGAGGACGATATAGACCTTTACCGTTTCGCCACGGTACGAGTCCGGCAGGCCGACCGCTACCGCCTCTTTCACCCCCGGATGCTCATACAGCGGCTCTTCAACCTCCCGGGGGTAGACGTTAAAGCCGCCTGCAATGATCATCTCTTTTTTGCGGTCGACGATGGTAAAGTAGCCCTGCTCGTCCATATAGCCGATGTCGCCGGTGTACAGCCATCCGTTCCGCAGTACCATGGCGGTCTCGCCGGGCTGATTCCAGTAGCCCGCCATCACCTGCGGACCCTTGACCGCCACCTCGCCGATCTCGCGCGGCGGCAGTGTGCGATCGCCGGTCTCCAGATCGACGATCCTCGCGTCGGTGTCCGGGAGCGGTAAGCCGATCGTACCGACCTTCCTGGCGCCGTACAGGGGGTTCGCATGTGTAACCGGCGAGGCCTCGGTCAGACCGTACCCTTCCACTAGGCGGGCGCCGGTCAATGCCTCGAATTTACTGGCCACCTCAAGGGGCAATGGCGCAGCCCCGCTCAAGCAGGCCCTGACCGAATGAAGATCGTATTTGCCGATTTCGGGATAGTTATTGATGGCGACATACATCGTCGGGACGCCGGGAAAAAAGGTGGGCCGGTACTTGGTGATCGTCTTCAGGACGTCCTGGACCTTGAATTGCGGCAACAGTACCATCGTGTGGCCCAGCGAGATACAGAGATTCATCACGACAGTCATTCCATAGACGTGGAAGAACGGAATCGCCCCAAGGAAGACCTCCGCCTTGCCCGGTTGTCCTTCGACCGACTCCGGGTCGGGCTTCACCATCCACGCCGCAGCCTGTATCGTGTTGGCGACCAGATTCTTGTGCGTCAGCACGGCACCCTTGGCCAGGCCCGTCGTCCCCCCGGTATATTGCAGCAGCGCCGGATCGTCAGTGCCGACCGTGACGGCGGGGGGCGTCGCCGGCGTAGAGGTCAGCATCTCTGAAAACCATTCCGTTCCGGGTCTGGGCTCCACCGCCGGTCGGTGTCCCTGCGACTTTTCCTTAAAGAGGGTGAACAGCAGGCGGAGCATCGGTGGGAAATACTCCTTGATATTCGCAACGATGATCCGCTTCAGGCTGGTCCTTGGGGCGACCTCGCGGACAAGCGGGTAGAGTTTCGACAAGACCACGATGGTCTCGGCGCCGGAATCATTCAGTTGGTGCTCCAGCTCCCGCGTTGAGTAGAGCGGACTGGTCGAGACCGTGAGGCCCCCCGCCCGCAACGTCCCGTAGTAGGCGATGACCATCTGGGGGCAGTTCGGAAGAAAAAGCGAAACCCTATCGCCCTTAGCCAACCCGCGTTTTATGAGGGCGGCGGCAAATCGTGTCACCGCCTCGTCCAGGTCGCGATAGGTCAGTCTGGTGCCATAGAAGATGATCGCTGTTCGATCGGGATAGCTCTGGGCGGAACGTGACAGGAGAGTATGGAGTGGAATATCCGGATATTCAAGGCGCTTCGGAACCCACGGATCATAGTAGGCGAACCATGGCCGCTCCAGGTCTTGGTTCGAGGCAGCCTCTATATGCGCCATTTCACCCTTCTCTGACCTCCCACCACCTTGTTATTCAATGGCGGTCTGCACGTGCGCAGGTTACGAAACTATTCACGCCCCATGTGGATCACCGGAACCTTCAGGAAACGGCCGGCAGGTTCTGGGGCGATGTGATTCTCCCAACGGACTCGGATGGCAACGGACCTAAGGTCGGCGCGCGCTGTAACCGCTTCTATGCTTAAGATAGCGTAAGGCGAGGCGGCTCCGCAACCAGAAAACCCGCTGTTTCTGGGCGTGGAATCACAAAATCAATAGGAGAAGTGCGGCGATCAGAACAGTAATCATCGCTCCAATTAAGAGAACAAAAGGCCACCAGGTCCGGTTCGGATCGCTGGGCGTCGGACCAGAGGTCATGACTGTCCGTTTAGTGCGACCATTGAAGCCGGCCGACAATGACGGTTCACCGCCAGCCTGTAGGAACTGAATGCGACTGACCGCGTTCTGCCAGTACGTGACGCAAGATGTCGGGTCTGTCGGTGATCATTCCGTCGACTTCCAGGTCGACAAAGTGACGCATTCGGGCCGGCTCATTCACCACCCACACCACAAGCTGAACCCCGGCGGCGCGGCAGGCGTCGATCTCCGTGTGTGTGATCAGACTGTACTCCATCGCCATGGCGTCTGCTCGGCAGATCTTCGCGACAGCCGATATCGACACCGGTCGCCCTACGAGCAGGGCGGCAGTCCGAAGAGACGGCTCCAGCTCCTTCAGCCTGAGCAGTGCGTAGTGATCGAACGACGCGACGGCGACCTGGGGAATGACCTGGTATTTACGTAGGATCGCCACTACCCGCTCCTCGATACCCTCGAAGAAGTCCGACCCGGCCTTGATTTCAAGGGCAAGCGGGAGCGTCCCGGCGAAGCGCTCGAGGACCTCGGTAAGCGTCGGGATCCGCTGGCCGGCGAAGCGTTCATCGAACCAACGGCCCGCATCCAGTCGCTTGAGTTCCTCCAGGCTGCAGGCATGGACCGGACCGTGACCGTCGGTTGTCCGATCCAGCGTCGGATCGTGAATGATGACCAACTCGCCGTCCAGACTGACGTGCAGGTCCAACTCGATGGCGTCGGCACCCAGTTCGACCGCCATTTCGAAGGCGGCCATCGTATTCTCCGGCGCAAGCGCCGAGGCTCCTCGATGTGCGACGTTCAGTGTCATACGCTCCTCCGGCGACGTCATGTTTTGGCTGGCTACCGGTCCGCGACTTGATTAGTGCCTCACCGCACAAGTCATCGATACAACAAAAAGTCGTCACCACGGCGAAAGCCGGGGTCCAGGAGCTTATGGTACTGGATTCCGGCTTCCGCCGGAATGACGATAAGGTTGCTGGAATATGATAAGTACTCAGCCATTAGATGCTAGTGTAGTGTCCCAGACATACCTTTACAATCCGTTCGTGGTGAGCCCTTCGACAACGCAGCCGTGCGTCCTGAGCGTGTCGAAGGAGACGGCTGCGTTGCTCAGGACAGGCTTGTCGAACCCATGAACGGAACCTATTGCAATACTGCACCCTTCGACAGGCTCAGGGTGAACGGGATATGTAAGGAAGCGTTGGATACACTACACTAGATCACCAGAACCAGCTTACCGAACAATCGCCGATCCTCCATCGCGCGTTGCGCTGCGGCGGCCTCCTCAAGCGGAAAGACCCGATCCACGATCGGCGTGAGCGCTCCTCGTGCGATCTCCCGGATGATCGACAACAGATCCGCCTTTGGGCCCATGAAGCCACCCATGATTGACAACTGCCGCATGAAGAGATACCGAATGTCGGTCCGGGCCAGGTGGCCTGCTGTCGCGCCGCAGGTGACCAAGCGGCCTCCGGTGGCCAGAATCGGGATGAGCGTTTCAAATATCGCGCCCCCCACATGCTCGAAGATCACATCCGCCCCGCGTTTATCCGTAAGGCGCCGCACCTCGGCGGCCAGATCACGGCCCGCATAATTGATCCCCTCATCGGCGCCAATCGCTTTCGCCTTGTCAAGCTTCTCATCGCTGCCGGCGGCGGCGATGACCCGAGCGCCCAACAGCTTAGCGATCTGGATCGCGGCGGTACCTACCCCGCTTCCCGCCCCCATCACCAGTACGTCATCACCCCTTCTCACACGCGCGAGATTGACCAGCATATTCCAGGCGGTGAGAAACGTCAGCGGAAACGCCGCTGCGGCCTCGAAGCCTATTCCCTCCGGCATCGGCAGGACGTTGACCTCGGGAACCTTCACGTACTCTGCGTAGCCGCCGTCGATCCGATAGCCGCCTACGATCTCATACGAGCGGCAGGCGTTATCGCGACCGGAGAGACAGTGCGCGCACTGGCCGCAGCTCACGCCCGGTGAGACGATGACCCGTTGGCCGGATATGATGCGGGTGACGATGCTGCCGGCCGCCGCCACCTCACCGGCGATGTCCGAACCGGAGATGTGGGGCAGGGGGATCTGTATCCCCAGCATCCCTTTGCGACACCACAGATCCAGGTGATTCAGGGCGCATGCCTTGACCGTGACGAGGACCTCGTGTGGCGCGATGACGGGATCAGGGACCTCTTCGTACCCCAATACCTCGGGTCCACCATGCTCGTGAAATCGTACCGCCTTCATGCTGTACCCCCGTATTCCATGTTGTCAGCATTCAGTCGTCAGCAATCGGCGCGAAAAATAGGTATTCAGGTTGAAGACTGAAGCCTGGAGCATCCTCAACATCTTCAGTCTATCGTCCTTCAGCCTCTATCGCCTTGAGCTGATCGCTGAACCCTGACCCCGTTCACTCTTTTCAGTCGATACGGTAGTGGCAGCCGCGACTCTGGCGACATTCCATGGCTGCCAACAGAATAACCAGTGCCGTCTGAATGCCGTTTCGAAGGCCCACCATGGCGTCGCTGACCTCGGCCTTCTCGTAAAATCTCAGGATCTCCAGACTCAGCTCCCGCAGGATTTCATGGGCTCGATTCAGCCGTTTGGCGCTGCGTACGAGACCGACATAATTCCACATGGTCTGTTGGATGCTGAGCCAATCCTGGGCGATCAGTGCGGGATCCACCGGTTCCCGTTCATACCGCCAGAGGGCGATCTGGGGAAAATAATAGGCATCGCCCCGGGCGATGCCGGCGGCGGCCTGATCGCCCGCGCGGGTTCCCCACACCAGACATTCCAGTAGGGACGTACTGGCCAGACGATTGGCGCCGTGCAGCCCGGAGCAGGCCACCTCACCGACGGCGCGCAGGCGATGTACGTTTGAGCGTCCCCAGTCGTCGACCGCAATGCCGCCGCAACTGTAGTGCGCAGCCGGGACAACCGGGATAGGCTCTCTGGTCATGTCGATCCCGTATCTCAGGCAGTGCGTAGAGATCCCGGGGAACCGCTCGCGAACCTGATCGGCCGGTTTGTGAGAGATGTCGAGATAGGCGCACGGTTCGCCTGATTCCAACATCATCTGATGAATTCCTCGGGCAACAACGTCACGCGGGGCCAGCGATCCGTCGGGGTGATAATCGGTCATGAACTCGCGACCCTTGCCGTCCACGAGGCGCGCGCCTTCCCCTCGCATCGCCTCGGAGATGAGGAACCGGCCGCTGGGATGAAAGAGGGTGGTGGGGTGAAACTGAACATACTGCATGTTGATACACCGGGCGCCGGCGCGGTAGGCCATGGCGATTCCGTCGCCGCGGGCACCGGCGGGATTGCTCGTGTGCAGAAAGACGCGGCCCAGTCCGCCGGTTGCCAGAATCGTTTCTTTCGCGAGAATCGGGAAGATCTCGCCGCTCGTCTGATCCAGTACGTACGCCCCGATGCACGTTGGGGCCTTGTAGACGTCCAGCGGTTCGGTCGAATGGTGAGAAATCGTCAGCAGATCGACAGCGGTAGCCGCGCAGAGCAGCTTCACCCGTGGATAGGCAGCGATCCGTTCGATGAACGCACGCTGGATGGCCGACCCCGTCTGGTCCTTATGATGCAGAATACGGCGAAGCGAATGTGCCGCCTCGGCCGTCAGATCCCATCGGGTCGAACGATCCGCCGATTCATCGAACGGAACTCCCAACTCATCGATCAGGATCTGCTTCACCAGCCGTGGGCCCTCACGACTGACCAGTAATGCCGCCTCGGGCGAGCTGAGACCCGCGCCGGCGGCGAGAATATCGGCCACCAACTTTTGGGGAGAGTCGTCCGCCCCTTGGTAGATAATGCCGCCTTGGGCCCAGTAGGTGCTGCTTTCCTCCGGGTGGGGTGAACGGGTGAGCAGCGTCACCTCAACGTCCCGTTTGGCAGCCGCAAGCGCTGCAGCGTACCCTGCCAGGCCGCTACCGATAATAAGGATGTCGGTGTTCATACGGGGTAGATCTTGAAGCTCATATCAACGGCTGCGGCGGTATGGGTCAAGGCGCCGATAGAGATCCAGTCGACGCCGGCCTCGGCGAATGCCCGAACCGTATCGAGGGTCATGCCGCCCGACGCCTCGACAATGATCTTTCTGCCATGTTCGTGAGCCCGCACGCAGGCGACCGCCTGTCGAACCGTCTCCGGGTTCATATTATCGAGCAGCACCGCGTCAAGCTCATATCGAAGCGCCTCTTGCAACTCGTCGAGCGTGGTGACCTCCACCTCGAACCGGTGCGCGCGACTCTCATGTCGTCTGGCCGTTTCAATTGCGGCGCCGATCCCGCCCGCCAACCTGATGTGGTTATCCTTGATCAGGATGGCGTCGTCAAGTCCAAAGCGATGATTAACCCCGCCGCCCATGGTGACCGCATATTTCTCAAAGACCCGCAGCCCTGGCGTGGTTTTTCGTGTATCGAGAATTTTGGCCTGTGTTCCCGCAATAGTCTCGACGAACCGTCTGGTTATCGTGGCGATTCCGCACAGGCGCTGGAGCAGATTGGTCGCGACCCGTTCGCCGGTAAGCAAGGCCCTGGCATGACCACGGACGGACGCGACCTGGTCGCCTTCACCGAGCCGATCGCCGTCATGGCGCCGGCTCTCGACCCTGACATCTTCATCCAAGAGGGTCAGGGTCTCGATGACCAGATCGATGCCGGCCAGGACAAGGGGCGCCTTGGCCATGAAATGACCGATTGCCTGTTGATCGGGCGGCACAATGGCGAGGGTTGTCACATCGCCCCGACCGATGTCCTCTTCAAGAAATCTTCTGAGGGCCTCTTGACGGCTGAACCGAACGAGGGAGAGGGGCATGGGGGTACGGGGAGGAACGTCCTAACTCATATCCAGCATACGCTGGATCGGACGCAGGGCGCGAAGCCGCAGCTCTTCATTAAGTTGAATTTCCGGCGCACGGTGTTTCATACACAGGTACAGTTTGTCCAAACTGTTGAGTCGCATGTGGGGGCATTGGTTGCAGGCGCAATCCCCATCCGGAGGCGCGGGAATGAAGACCTTGTTCGGGCAGGCCTGCTCCATCTGATGAATGATGCCGGGTTCGGTGGCGATGATGAATTCGGTATCCGCGCTCTGCTTGACGTAATTCAGGATCCCGCTCGTTGAACCAATATAATCGGCATGTTGCAGCACGCCGGCTTCGCATTCGGGATGCGCCAGCACCTTTGCATGAGGGTGATGCAGCATAAGCTGTATCAGCTTCTTTTCAGAGAACATCTCGTGAACCACGCAGGTGCCGGGCCATAACGTCAGATCCCGTCCGGTCTTCTTGATGAGGTAGCGACCCAGGTTCTGATCTGGCGCAAAAAGAATCGGCTGCTCCTTCGGGATCTGGTTGATGATCTTTTCGGCATTGCTGGAGGTGCAGATGATATCGCTCATCGCCTTGACCTGGGCGCTGCAATTGATGTAGCTGATGACGATGTGGTCCGGGTATTTCTGCTTGAAACGTCCGAAGAGATCTGGCGGGCAGCCTTCCGCCAACGAACACCCCGCCTGTAAGTCTGGGAGGAGGACCTGCTTCGAGGGGTTCAGAATCTTTGCCGTCTCCGCCATAAAGTGGACGCCGGCGAAGACGATGACCTCGGCGTCGGTCTTGGCGGCCTGCTGGGACAGTTGCAGACTGTCGCCGATCACGTCGGCGACGTCCTGAATTTCAGAGTCTTGGTAGTAATGCGCCAAGACGACCGCACGTAGATCTTTCTTGAGCTGCTTGATCTCGGCTTCGAGATCAAGCAGGGCGCTCACCTCAGTTACGTCCACAAGGCCACCGACGTTCATCGCTCAGCTCTCAGAATTCACCTGTCCGCGCAAAAACAAAGTATAGCATAGCTGGAGACCGATGCGGTGGTGAAGTTCCGAGTTTCCGGCCGTACTAATTATGGGAACCGATCAGCTCCTGGTGATCGAAGCGAATCCCCTTTTTCGCAAATAATTGTGGAGTTCGGGCGGTCACGTGACGGACAGCAAATCCGCATTTCTTGCAGCGCTTGTAAATGAAGCTCCAACCTTCTTCGTGCTGTTCCGCGCCAACCTGTTCCATTTTTGAGTAACAGCACGGGCCCGGTACGAGGGGTGAGATGATCCGCTTCGGATAATTGTTCGTCGGTCTTTTTTGATCAGTATACTCGATTATCGTGGCCATGTTTGTACCCCTGTCACATCTGTTGTCGTCCATGATCTGTCCTCGCATCATCTGCGGGATGTCCCGCAACGTGTAGAATAAGACGTCGTCATCAACCTATTCGTTTAAACCGGACGTGAGTGAAACCCCGCGATTGACCGACATCCGGACACATCTTGTCAGTTCCTCATCGACACAGATCTTCTCGATATCCGTGGGAGAGCGCCCATCACAAGCACGAAACGAAATGCGGTCTCAAGAACATACTCGTATGCGCAGACATAATTTCTTTAATGAAACCGATAAGTTACCTTACAATAACTGTATCTGAACTACACCGCGTGAGTCAAGCAGAATGAAAGGCTGGTTCAGCAGCGCGAGGGCTCAGTAGTCGGCTGGATCTGGTGGAAAGCAACAGACAATTGAGAAGGTGGGGTAGGAGAGGAGAACCCTCCGGGGGGTAGCGGAGGGCTCTCCTCTTTAGCCCCTTGGACGCGATGTGGCTTTAAAACATGGCCGCCAGCTAAACGATCCTCTCGGGTTGCATCCCTTCGCCAAACGATCGTAGTGGTCGGCGCCAACGGCCATATTGCGTATGGCCGTAATATCAAGCAATAGACGTGCCAGACGATGATCCGATAGCCACACCCCCTTGCCGCAGGAAGGGGTAGGCGAAAACTCATTAATTTCTCAACGATAAATCAGGGTTTGATGAGATGCTGTAACTGGACGTCCTCAACGCATGCTCGACGATACTGTACCTGATTGAATACAGTACAGAATCGAATGAGATACATGAAACATGACGGATCGGGTCAAGAGCGCTCTTTTTCGGTGAGACTCGGATCTGCTTTAATCTGAAGCAGGCGAACCAGTTTAGCGAGGTAGGTGCGCTGCAGTCCAAGACGCTCGGCCGCTTTGGTCTGATTGCCTTGCGAGCGCTTGAGCGCGTCCTGAATCACCCACCGCTTGAACTCCTTGACCGTTTCGTGAAATCCCTTGTCTTTGAACGATTCGCGGTGCGGGCCCGCAGTGATTTGGAGTGGCAGGTCGTCCCGGCCGATCTGGTCGGCAACGCTCAATACCATAGCTCGCTCGATGACATTTTCCAGTTCACGTACATTGCCCGGCCAATGGTATGCGATCAAATCATTCATGGCGTCCGGGGTCGGTTGCTTGAGGGGCTTTTTCAACTCGCCGGCGTATTTTTTCAAAAAGTGATGTATAAGTGCGGGAATATCCTCTTTCCGTTCTCTGAGCGGCGGTAACTTCAAACTGACGACATTCAGTCGATAGTAGAGATCTTCACGAAACCGACCCTCCCGTACGGCCCGTTCAAGGTCGCTGTTCGTGGCGGCAATTACGCGAATATCGGCTTTAATCGCCCGAGTTCCCCCCACACGCTCAAATCCGTGGTCTTGTAAGACGCGGAGGAGCTTTGTCTGAATACCGGTCGGAACCTCACCGATTTCGTCGAGGAATATCGTCCCCTGATCCGCAACCTCAAACTTCCCCCTCTTGAGTTGGTGGGCGCCGGTAAAGGCCCCTCGTTCATGGCCGAAGAGCTCGCTTTCCAACAACTGCTCCGGGATGGCTACGCAATTGACGACAGTGAAGGGATAGTGCGCCCGCGGACTCCACTGGTGAATGCTTCTGGCCAGGACCTCTTTGCCGGTTCCGCTTTCGCCCAGGAGCAGAATAGTTGAATTGCTGCCGGCCGCGCGGCGGGCGAGCTGCAGCAGATGTTTCATAGCGGGATTTTCGGCGACGACCTGGACGAGACGACCCTCCATTTCCGTCTGCAAGGCACGGCTCTGCGCCCGCAAAGACTCCCGCTCGAGGGCCTTCCCTAAAACGATTCTCAGATGTTGTGAGTCGACGGGCTTGGTGATGAAGTCATAGGCGCCCTCCTTCATCGCCTCGACAGCCGTTTCAACGGTTGCGTGCGCAGTCACGACTATGACGGTCGTCTCGAGCCCTTCGCGCTTTACGGTCCTCAGGACGTCGATGCCTGACATCTTCGGCATCTGGAGGTCAAGCAGGACAACCCCAGGTCTCTCCCGGCGAATCTGTTCGAGGGCCTCAGGGCCGTTGGAGGCGGTAATGGCCTGCACGTTTATCATTCGCAACCGACCTTGGAGAATCTTTCTGGCCGACGGATCATCATCGACGATCAATACTTTGGTTCGATATGGTTCCATCCCTCCTCCGATAGATGGCATGTTGTCGACCTGACCGCAATGGTGTTCTGGTGATTCCTGCCGTCTCCTGCCGATATAGGCGGCTACGAATCCAAGAAGCGCCGAATGATCGCCATCAATTCCCGCGGCCTGAAGGGCTTTGAGATATAGGCATTGCAACCCGCCTCAAGGGCCAGTCGATCATCGCCGCTCAGGGCAAACGAGGTGATGGCGATCACCGGGATCTGGGCCAATGCAGGATCGGTCCTGATCCTGCGGGTGATCTCAAGTCCGGAGAGTTTAGGTAACTGAATATCCATCAGAATAAGATCGGGGCGCCGACGAGCCAGCAGATCGAGTGCCGCCTCCCCATTGTGAGCCTCCACGATCTCGTAACAATTCTTCGCCAGAAGGTCCCTGATGATCTTTCGATTATATTGGTTGTCCTCGACATGTAGGATCAGCTTCCCGTTCACAGGCCACCATCCCATCGGGTCCGAAGCGGGATTCTGACATGGAAGGTCGAGCCCTTTCCGAGCTGACTCTTCGCCCAGATAGACCCCTCATGCATCTCGACCAATCGCTTGGCGATGCTGAGTCCTAGACCGCTTCCGCCGTATTCCCTGGTGATCGAACTATCGACCTGGCGAAATTCGCTGAAAATATTGTTCAACTCTTCAGCGGGTATGCCGATTCCCGTATCGGCCACCGCAATTTCGACGAACTCATCCCGAGGGAAAGTGTTGAGTGTTGAGTGTTGAGTGTCTTGGACAGAGGGTGGGGGATCAGTACTTGACACTTCACGCTTCCCACTTGCCACGCGTCTCGCCGTCACCGTCACGCAGCCGCCCCCAGGGGTAAACTTAATGGCATTTCCGACCAGATTCATCAGGACCTGGGTCATGCGTTTGCTGTCGCCCCACACCACGGGTAGATCCGACTCAACCTGACCGGTCAACTCCAGTTGCTTTTCTGCCGCAAGCGACCGTGTTGCTGAGATCACCGAATCGATTAATGATTGAACGGAATATTCACCCAGATTCAGCCGCATTTGTCCAGCTTCAATTTTCGAAAGATCCAACACATCGTTAATGAGCCTGAGCAGATGCCGGCCGTTGATGTGGATGTCTTGGATCGATTCGCGCAACTCGTCCGGGACCTCGCCGTACACCCCATCGATGATCAGTTCGGTAAAGCCCAGGATCGCGTTCAAGGGGGTCCGCAACTCATGGCTCATATTGGCCAGAAACTCCGATTTGTGACGACTCGCCCGCGCAAGTTCACGGTTGGTCTCTTCCAGTTGGAAGGTCCGCTCGCGGATCCGATCCTCCAGATTCCGGTTCAGATCTCGAAGCTCCATGGCCACCCGTGCCCGTTCATCCAAGGTCCGTTTCAATGCCTTGGCCATCTCATTGTAACTCGTTGCCAATGTACCGAGCTCATCCCGAGAATCGACAGGGATCTCCTGTTCAATCTGCCCCTCGGCCATCCGTGTCGTCGATTCCGTCAGGCGGGTGATCGGCTGTGTGATCTTCCTGGATAGGACGTATGCGGCGAGCGCGCCGGCGGCCAGAAAGATCACGGAAAGAGCCGCCCAGAGTTTAATCAGGTACGCTGAGTGCGCGTCAATGTTGCGCATCGACAGGCCGACCTTTGCGATTCCAATGACGCGCGTCCGATTCTCACTCGAATCTCGAGTCGAATCGGGTATCCCAAAGTACTGTTCCTCAACCAGGCGGACTTCGGTGGAGAGGATCGGTGCGTAAAACTCCAAGAATGACCCCGCTTCGACCTCCGTCACGATTCTGCTGACAGGTTGGCGGTCGGCGAGTATCCGTGCGCGGATCTCGGGGCTCAAGGTTTCGACGGCCGCTGCGAAACCGGGTTGCGCGAGCGCCTTGCCGCCGCCGATCAGACGCGTCCCAACATCGCGATAGATAAAGACGTAGGCAACGTCCTCGTCGCCGGTCACCCCGCGCAACGCGGCATTGAGAAGCCGTTCATCCTCACTGAATACGCCCAGTTCTCCACTGGCGGCCAGATTGCCGGCAAGTGTCTTGCCTCGTTTTACAAACTCACTGTGCAACAATCTGTTGTGCTGGTACAGCGACATCCCCCCGAACAGGACGCAGAGCGCCAGGATCATCGGAATAATCGACAGAAGGACCTTCGTTCGAAATCTGGCCGGCTGTCTGATGATCATTCGCGTACCCGTATACCCTCGCCCGGTTCCGCCTACACTATCGGATAACCACGTCGGCTCGGTCAATGATCTCCTTTGGAAGGTGCACGCCGAGCTTGCCGGCGCTCTTCAAATTCACCGTCAGTCGCACCTTCCGCGCTGTGGTAAATGGGATCTCTTCGGTGCGTCTACCGGACAGAATGCTGCTCGCCAGCTCCGCGGCCTGACTTCCGATATCCCACCCGCTTTCAAAGGACACGCCGAGGAGCGCGCCCATGCGAGCCTGGTTTTCGGAGAGCCCCAACACAGGGATCTTGTGTCTGAACGAAAACAGCAACATATACTGAACCGATTCCGGCGCCAGAACGGTCAGATCCGGTAAGATCCACAGGGCATCGATCTCATCCTGCAGCGCATCGAGGACGGCGAACGACTCCTTCGGCGAGGTGATGGTCTTTGTGACGAGCTTGAGGCCTTGATCTTTGGCGATTCGCTCGGCCTGTCTTACCAACCAACCGGTTTTGGAAGGATCGTAGATTACACCGACCCTCTTAACCTGGGGTGAGACCTTTTTCAGCAGGGCGAGCTGTTGGTCTATCGGAACATTCATGCTGGCGCCGGTAATGTTGCGCGCCTCATGTCCGATCACAGTCGTTGGGTTCAACACCATGGCGAAGACAACCGGGATGTCTGGTATTTCTTCTGCCACAACCTGCAAGGCCCAGACCCCGACCGCAAGGATGAGGTCCGGTTTGGCGCCGGACTTCAGTCGCGCCAGAAACTTCTTGCCCTTCTGAAAGTCTCCCTCCATGTCATATTCGATGATGGCGGACCCCGGCGATGCGCTCTTGAACCCTTCCAGCGCCTCATTGTAGACATCGACATCGGCGCTCTTCAGCGCAACAATCCTTGCCGCCTCTGCCGGTGTCGACGAGTGAATCATCGCTCCAACGACGGCACAAGCCGCAACGATAAGGGAAACCGCACGACCCGTCAGGAGTGACATTTGGAAGACCCTGAGACCCTAGAAAAGATACTCGACCCCTATCGTAGGTATGATATTCGCACGGAGGCCGCTATTTTTGTCCAGTGGAATTTGGACGTTCGCTCGGACGATCCAGGCGTTGAGGGGATTCCATTTGACCCCGAGCGAGAGATCGTGAATATGCTCCCCGGTTTTGTCGACAGCCGGTTTCACGCGACCGATGACGTCGGCATCGACAGAAAGCCGTGGCAGGAGGCGCGCATCGAATCCGAGGGCATATCTGATGGTGTTCCGCTCGAGTTCCTCGGTGTCGATTTCATAGCCGACGTTGACGTGAGGGGTGAACCATCGCCCGAAGGTCTTGGATGCGATCAACAGACCGGCCAGGTTGGTGCTCCCGGTTCCAAGCAGTCGTCCCTCATCCCCTGTGGGGAGCTTCACCTCGAACAGAAAGGCCAGATCCGGAGTGATGACGCCGGCGTTACGCAGAAAATTATATTTTGTTCGAAGGATGATATCCCCGATGCCGGTTTCGTCCCCGCCTTTGCGGCGTTTACAGGAGGTCGGATCGACTGGTGAGCGACATTGGGAATTGGGCCCAAACCGGTGGATGGCGAGATCGCCGATCCTGGTCCCTCCGGGATTGCCGAACTGATCAAAGATCGTTGCGGAGGCTTTGGCATTGAGTCGGACATGGGTGATGGGGACGACGATCCCCGCATCCCACACCGAGGTGATCCCGTACGTTGCGATAAAGGCGATAATGTCCTGGTGCAGGTCGACCTTGAGCCTGGCACGGATAATATCGCTTTCGAAACTGAACGGGCCGCTGGTATCCCGGATCCCGTTTCCGTTGACATCATCCCGCACAAACGCCAGTTCCAACTCATGGAGACCTTTGCCCTCCAGTTTGGTAAAGTTCACCCGAGTATAGGTGAGGGTGATGTCGAGCTTGTGTGCGCCGAGGGTTGTGGCCCGCTCTGTCAGCAAGGGACCGAGGCTCTCGGTCGTTCGGATCGGAACCCCGCGCTCCAGATCGAAGGTAAAACCGGTAACCGACGAACTGAAGGAGGGGAGTCCTATTGCGGAGGTCAACTGGGTATTGAGCTGATCAAGTCCCTGCAGTGAAGAGGCCTGAAAACGCGACTCCTGCGTGAAAAACGGCAGCGGACTCGGCTCAAGCAGGATCCCATTGGGTCCATACAGATTCCTGATGGTATTTTTAAGGTCCGAAGCCTCGGCAACAGACGCGAAGGTTCCAATCCAGAGGATCAACAAGATGGTCGTGATGGCTCGGAGACAGACGGTCATCCACCATCTCCTCGAGTAACTATTCAATCAGGTCGCATCCTGGTTTTGGCCGTACGGTCATAATCATCAGGGTACTGGAACACGGACGGATCCTGAAAAGGATTGAATCGGCGCACGTTCTCGCCGGACGCCTCTCAATTCCCTCCGGCAGATCCCGGCACGGCGACTTTTGCGGCCGTCCCTGTATACGTTATTTTGGTGGCCGTGAACGTCACGGCGGGGAACACGACAAACTTCCTCGGATCGGTGTACTCATAACTCTCTGTGACCATCTCGACATTGAGGATCGCATTCGCGTTTATCTGAAGCGCTTGCTTAATAAGGCGGTGCATAGCCTCTCGCTCGGCCAACTGGCGCTCAGTGTCATTCGAAGCCGGTATGCGCGAGGTTCCTGTAATGGGACCCAGTATCTGCTCGGTTGCTCTGCCGACGACCGCGTCGGCAGTGGCGATCGCCACTCGATTCTGAAAGTACTGGATCTCCTTATCCAGGGCGATTCTCCTCCACTTGAGCCTGTAGGTGTAAAGAAAGGGCCAAGCCAAACCGAATAAGGCTATCACCACAAAGATGACGGCGGTGACCGCAGCCATGTTCACCTCCTCTGGTTCCTGCTCTTGACCGATCCGCAACGGTCCGGTCGTCAACAAAGAACTCCGTCCTCCTCACAGATCCTGACCTACACGTCAACGAAAATGTCCGACGTACAGAATTGGCTGCCTCTTCACTGTTCCGAACCCGCGTCATCGGATGACCCTCGTACGATAATTCTAGACACTCGCGACCGCCGTTGCAGCGCTGTTGTCGGCGCACCGCTGAGGGGGGGCCGTCAGTGGTTTGCGCCCTTTATACAACGACAAGGTCCCGTACAACGTCGCGAATCTGGCGAATTCCGATACCTCTTCAAACCCAGCGTTATGGAAAAGCGTCGGCAGTCGCCCATGTATATTGTCGGTGGTCCGGGCGAAACTATCGCCGAGGCGCACAGAGAACGCCAGCATACGCATCAACGGGTTGTGCGGTCGCCCCCAATCGGCAACGTGCAGTTCCCCCCCGGGGCGCAGGACACGATGGATCTCATTCAGCGTTCGAACCTTTTCGGATCGCGTCAGATGGTGCAACATCAGGCTCGAGAAGACCCGATCGAACGCCCCGTCGACGAAAGGGATGTCGAAGCAGAACGCCTGGACCAGCGAGATCTGCTCGGCATATCGGTAGGCCTTCGACCTCGCAATATCCAATACGTTCATATCACCATCAAGACCGAGCGCCAACAGAGATTGTGACCTGCGCCTTGCCAGCAGGAGCAGCGTTCCCGTACCGCATCCGACATCCAGGATCCGAGCGGCCCCTTTGATGTCGGCTTCATCCAGGAGGCGACCCTTGAAGTGCATTTCGCGTGTCGTCAGGCGGACCAGAGGATCATACAGCGGGGTGAGGATATCCCAGCCCAACGCCGGAACATATCGCGCCTTCTTATACCCCATTGGTTGACTGACCTCCTGACCGGTAAACGGTTCGGTTGCGCATGGCGTTGTGGCCTACGCCCGCAACGTGATGATGGGGCCATGACGACTTCACGCACCGGTCACGTGCAATATCAATGCGGAATGCTGGGGTTGTCAAGCGCTTTCTCCATCGGTTACTGTTCGCCAAACGACTATATCACGTAATATCGACGAAGCGACGATGTTCCACTTAGAATTGCGGATTTGATTGTAAAGAGGTGGGATTTCGTGTATTGTAAATAACGTGTGTCGCCGACATAATAGCAAGGGTGCGAGGACCAAAAGTTCTTGGGAGGAAGCAGGTTCCGATGACAAGTAGAATTCGTAGCATTACAGCCAAAATTTCGTCTCAGAATACGGGGCAGTTAAAGGACGCCTTGGCGGAGGTGTCGACACTGTCCAACCTCTCTTCGGAAGACAAGCGGGAGTTGGCGGCTGCCGTCTCCACCAGCTTTTATCGTGACCATGCCGGTGATGAGGAGCTGGCTCAACTCATCGATCAAAGCGAATCGGTCCTGGCCTCCCTGGGCCCGGAGATAGCCGAATGGATGATCGAGCAACTTGTTGAGGCTGATGCGGAATCGGCGGAGCATTTCGCCGGTGCCCTGGGACAGATCGGTGCGCCGGTCGTCGATCTGCTGCGTTCCTGGTTCGATATCAGCCGGAACGATGACTACGCCCAGATCAACCTCCTGTTGGCGGCGGGACGTTTCACCGATCCGGCCATCGCCAGGATCCTGCCGGAGGCCTTACGGTGTGCGGAATCTGCCAACAAACAGGTCAAGTCCGCCGCCTTTTACTGCATTGGCCGAATCTTCAAACGTATTCCCCCCGAGGCGATGGGCGATACGGATCGAACGACACTCTTCGACACGTTGTTCGCCGGCCTCTCGGATCCCTCGCCTCTGGTCCGCCGGCACGCGGTGCGCGCCATCGGTAAAGGGGTACGTAACTCCTATTTCGGTCCGGAGCAGGTGGAGAAGAGTCACAACGCCTTCCGAGCCATCCTCGGTATGGATCACTTCGATTGGGATAATGCCTTCATTGTCCGCAGCGAGGCCGAATATCAGCTTCACTTCTGCCAGCACGGTCAGGGTGAAAGCGAGACGCCGTCGAGGGGTAGGTATCACCAGGATTTTTCGATACTCGAAAAGCGGGAGCTGTGTCCCAACACCTTCTACTTCAAGGTGAATGCGCCGCTTTTGGCCAGAAAGATACAGGCCGGTCAGTTTATCATCATGCGGCCCAACTATGACAGCGAGCGCATCCCCCTCTCCATCGCCGGGTGGGACAGGGAGAAGGGGTATATCGAGATCGTCATCATGGCTGCGGGCCGGACCTCCACCGAGGCGACGCAGAAAAACGTCGGCGACCGCTTCCAGGATGTCGTGGGACCGCTGGGCCAACGTTCGCATGTCGCCAAATACGAGGGCGCCTGTGTGGTGCTGGGCGGCGGCTACGGGACCGGCGCCGTCATTCCGACGGCGCGGGATTTGCGGGCGCTCGGCAATAAGGTCTATGGCGTAGTGGGCGCCCGCACCAAGGACCTGTTGATTCTGGTAGACGAACTGAAGGCGGTGTGCGACGACGTGTTCGTGACGACCAATGACGGATCGATCGGCATTCAAGGTTTCGTCACCCACGCGCTGGACGCGATCATGGCGCGGGAAAAGGTCTCCATGGTGTTGGCGGTCGGGCCCGTACCGATGATGATGGCCGTCGCCAAGATGACCGAGGGGAAGGGGATCGAGGCGTGGGTGTCGCTGAACGCCATCATGGTGGACGGCACCGGTATGTGTGGCGCCTGCCGGGTGTCGGTGGGCGGCAAGACCCGATTCGCCTGCTACCACGGACCCGATTTCAACGCGCACCAGGTGAACTTTGACGAGCTGATGAAGCGCCAGCGAATGTTTGTCGAGCAGGAAAAGGTCGCCTTCGAGGCGATGCAGCGATAAGGGAGAGGCGTCGAGATGGCAGAGGCAAGCAAGGGACTCAGTTCAAAGGAGCGGATGAAAAAGCCGCGCAACCACATGCCGCTACATGAGGCAGGGCTGCGCATTCTTTCCTGGGAAGAGGTGCCCATCGGCTACTCGATGGAGCAGGCCCAGGACGAGGCGATACGGTGCATTCAGTGCAAGAAGCCGGAGTGCGTGCCCGCGTGTCCTGTGGGTATCAATATCCCCGCCTTCATCAAGCTGGTCGAGGAGGGGGACGTTGCCGGCGCCGCCAAGAAGATCCGTGAAACCAACTTTCTGCCGGCCGCTTGCGGCCGTGTCTGTCCGCAGGATAAGCAGTGCGAGGCGGTGTGCGTGGTAGGCAAGAAAAACGACCCGGTCGGCATCGGCAATCTGGAGCGGTTTGTGGCCGACTACGAGCGCGAACACAAGCTGGACCGGATTCCGGAGATGCCGCCCTCTACCGGTAAGCGGGTCGCCGTCATCGGCTCCGGTCCGGCAGGGATGACCGCCGCATACGAGCTTTGCTCCCGCGGCCATGCGGTCACGGTGTTCGAGGCCTTCCACCGGGGCGGGGGTGTCATGGTCTACGGCATCCCGCGGTTCCGCCTGCCATTAGAGGTCATCGACGAGGATCTCAAGCTACTCGAAGATATGGGGGTCGAGTTTGTCTACAATATGGTCATCGGCAAGATCCTCACCATCGACGATCTGCTGGAGAAGGAAGGGTTTGATGCGGTCTTCATCGGGACCGGCGCGGGCCTGCCGAAGATGCTGGGCATTCCCGGCGAGAACCTGAACGGCATCTATTCCGCCAACGAGTATCTCACCAGGATCTACCTGATGCATGCCAATGAGTTTCCGCAGTATCCGACACCCCTCTACCAGGGGAAGAAGATGGCGGTCATCGGTGCAGGCAACACCGCCATGGACGTGCTCCGAACCGGCAAACGGCTTGGGGCAGATGTGACCTGCTATTATCGTCGCTCTCGCGAGGAGGCCCCGGCCCGGACCGAGGAGCTGGAGCACGCCGAACAGGAGTTTGTCGACTTCAAGTGGCTCTCGAATCCCGTGGAGTTCATCGGTGACGAGCGCCACTTCGTTCGGGGCATCAGGTGCGAGGTGATGAAGCTGTCCGAACCGGATGAGTCCGGCAGAAGAAAGCCGCTCCCCACCGGCGAGTATTTCGTCGATGAGGTGGACACGGTGGTCTTTTCGCTGGGGTGCGACGTCAACCCCATCATCCCCGGCGTGACGCCCGATCTTCGCACCAATAAATGGGGTGTTGTGATGGTGGACCCCACCACATATCACACCAGTAAAAAGGGAGTGTTCGCCGGCGGCGACGTCATCACGGGCGGCTCGACGGTCATCCTGGCCATGGGGCAGGCGAAACACGCGGCCAGGCACGTCCATGAATACCTGGTGGGCCAGTTCAACTACGAGCTGAACATCCCGACCGATCCCAATGCCCCCGGCATACAGTGGGAAGGGCGGTTTGCCATGGCGAAGCGGTAGGTCCGGCTCGGAGGCGCGTCAGGCATACCCCCGATACGGCTCCACACGTAGCCTGATTCCGAGGGGCCGGTATCTCAGAACGTGCGTGATGATCACCTCTTGATCCGCTCGTTCCACCCTGGTCTCCATCAGCTCGAACTCCGTGGCGTTCCCAAGGCCAAGCGCATTGAGTCGCTCCGCCTCCATGCGGCAGACATCCCCTGGCGTGGGCCGACTCGCGGGATAGCCGTCCGTGTGGTGGGCGATCAACGCCTGCCAGTGCTCGTCTCCCGCGCGCTCCACCGCGTCCCGTATCGATTCACGCGTATAAGCCATCTTTGACCCCCCTTCACGTCAATTGTGCAATGGTATTGTAGCACCATCGGCTCGGAAGTTCTCCATCGTCAGTGATCAGTAAGTCTCCCGTGTCGGTCATTGCGAGGGAGCGTAGCGACCGAAGCAATCTCACCGTTCTTCGCCTCTGTCGCTACGGGATTGCTTCGGCTCCGCCTCGCAACGACACTACGTGTCGGATTGCCGCGCTCCCGAGTCGCTCGCAATGACAGAGCAGAAGGGCTTTCGAGCCCATGGGTGCGTCAAAGCCTATGATTACCGGCCTATATCGTTAGTTATTCATGGGCGACCTGTGATGTGCTATCACAGTTCGCAGACAAACTCCCGTAGTGTATCGAGAACGGTCGAACAGAAGTACAACCGGAGCACGCCAACAGAAGGGGAGGAGCCATGTGGAAACCTTCGATGTTGCATATGATCCCGTTGACCCTGGTTCTGGCCGCTATCACTTTTTCAGGGCCGGCTCACGCGCAGGCGCAGATGCCCGAGGAACCGATGCCGGGCATGGTCGGACCGCTGCCGGGCGTTAGCACAGGCCCACCGGATATGGCAGGGGAGTCGGCTCGGAACTACCGCGAGCGGGCCCGTTACCCCCAGGACTCCTACCCGCTCCCGGTCGGTTATCCGGACCCCGTCCGGTCCGATGCGATCCCGTGGCCCCGCAAGATACCAACTTTGGATCCCAACGCCCCAGTCATCACCGAATGGGGGGCCCAAGTCAGCTTCCAGTACCCGGCGCCGGTGGACCTCTTTCTCTCGTTGACGCCGGGCAAGGACGCCACACCTAGATCAGAAGTCGCCCGAGCTCGGTCGATCAAAGGCGAGATCGTGAACCAGACCGGGGAGGTGATTGGGATAATTGACTACCACGACGATGGTGTGACGCCCGACGAGCGCGCCGGCGACGGTGTCTACGCCGCCCGCTTCATCGTGCCGGAGGCACAGGTGCCGGACCTGGCCGACTCATTCAATGTCCGGATCGAGGTGGCGATGGCCGATGGAACGGTGGAGCGGTTCGGCAGCCACTTCACGTACAGCAACCCGCACGCGCGCGTGACCGGCCGTTACCGCGATGCGGTTCAGCAAGGAAGCCTGGTCATCTCGGCCGAGATCGAGGTGTGGCGGAAAGGACGGTTCCATCTGGCCGGAACCGTGGCGTCGAAGAAGGGCGAGCCGATCGGCTACGCCCAGACCGCGGCCGAACTCGAGCCAGGGCGGCACTGGCTCAACCTGCAGTTCTACGGGCTGATGTTCCACGACCGGAAGGTGGCAGGGCCTTATAAGCTGGCATCGGTGGTCCTCAGGACGACCACCCCGGTGCGCGACGCCATCGTCGGGCCAGATATCGGCGTGCCGGTATTAGACGCCCATGTCACGCATCCTTACCGGCTGGAGGAGATGACGACGGAGCCGTTCAACGAACCGGACCTGCTGGATGCCGCGCGGCGCCTGGAAGAGCCGGCGTCCGGGGCGGAGAGCCCGCCGCAGCCCTGATGGTCGGTCGTCGCGCGGTCCGGCCAGACTCAGCCGAAGTCACTGCGTCGAGTGCTCTGGCCTTTCGAAGCCAGCTCAGGCGCTGGCGGATGATCTGTTCTCCGATTTGGTGCAGTACGGGTAACCTCCCTCCTGGGTGCGTGAACGAGCTGGACTCCTGCCAAGGAGGGAGGTTACCTATGTCTGATAACTCTGCTCCCTCACGCTTTCGCCGCTTCTCAGGTGATCCCATCCTGACAATGTAGCGCTGTACGCTCACTGTGTCAGATAACCGCTTCAAGGAGGTCCCTTGTCATTCAGCTTGCGTTATCCCCGCATTCGGACTACGCTTTTTTAGAGTGGTTCTGAATGGAGGAGCGGTCATGACGTTAAACGATCGTGCTCGCCTGTTGATCTCATGTCCAGACCGTTCAGGCATCGTGGCGGCCGTCTCGCAGTGCCTGTTTGAACAGGGCGCCAATATTGTGCACTCGGATCAGCATACCACCGACCCGGAGGGAGGCGTCTTCTTCATGCGGATCGAGTTCGACCTCCCAGAACTGGACGGCCATCGCGCTGAGCTGGAAAGGGCCGTTGAGCCGGTCGCCAGCCGGTTCCGGATGGATTGGAGGCTGGAGCATGCCGCTCGCGTTAAGCCGATGGCCATCTTTGTGTCGAAGGAGGAACATTGCCTGTTGGAGCTACTTTGGCGGTGGAGGGCCGGCGATATGGCTGCAGACATCGCCATGGTGGTGAGCAATCACACCGACCTGCGCGGACTTGTCGAGGGCTACGGCATTCCTTTTCACCATATTGCGGTGACCCGTGAGCGCCAAAAGCAGGCCGAGGCCGCACAGATTCAACTGGTCGAAAGTAAGGTTGACCTGATCGTCATGGCCCGGTATATGCGGATCCTCTCGCCGACCTTCATTAGCCGGTTTCCCAACCGGATCATCAACATCCACCACAGCTTTTTACCGGCCTTTGTCGGGGCGGATCCCTATACGCAGGCCCATGCCCGCGGGGTCAAATTGATCGGCGCCACGGCGCATTACGCCACCGAGGCGTTGGATGCCGGGCCGATCATCGAGCAGGACGTGGAGCGGGTGGATCATCGTCACAGCGTGGAGGACCTCAAGCGGATCGGCCGACACGTGGAGCGGATGGTCCTGACGCGGGCCGTCACCTGGCACCTGGAGGATAAGGTGCTGGTGTACGGCAATAAGACCGTCGTATTTTCCTAGCGAGGCAACAGAATGCATGAACCACTTCTAACAGCGGTCGGCAAGGAATTATCCGTTCGCTCGGCGAAAGCGGCGGCGACAGGGGAAGGCGTCCTCGATGAGAGCACGTTTAATACCATCGAGGTGGATCGACTCTTTGACGCGGTCAATCACGCCAGCACCATTACCGGGCAGGCGACACTCTACCGCTCGCTGGCCCACCCGTTGAATTCGATCGAGACTATCAGGGCCAAGCAGGAGGCGCTTAAAGAGCTGGACTCCAACGCCGATCTGAGGGCACGCGTCGAAGCACTGGTGGAGCATGCGGCGAACCATGAAGCGGAATTTTATCGGCTCATGTTCGGGAACTTCGTCGGTACCTTCGGCGACCCTAAAGGTAAGATGGATACAGGTGGCTATGGGCATAAGACGTACCGGCAAGGGACGGAACTGATGCTCGGTCTCGTCAAGGGCGCTCACAGCCTGCCGACCCCGGAAAGCTCCTATCTGCGCGCCCGATTGGACACACTCAAGGCGTTTGGTTCCACACGATCGCATGCCTTGATGAAAGGTCCTGCCTACCTGACGGAGCGGGCCATTAAAACCAGGGCTGAAAAGTGGCTGCTGACCCCAGCCATCAAATTCCGACCAACCCTCTTCAAGCCACGATTGATCGTCCTGCTCGTGATAGCATTAGGCCTTTTCCTACATTATGCCCCTACTGCTCTCGGGATATCTCCAGCAGCGATGCCGGCCGTCCTAGTGTTCCTGCTCCCCTCGTTCATGCTGTATGGACCGATTGTTGGCGGTTTTGACCGGGACAGTATCATCTACCCCTTGCGAGATGGCTATCGAGACTCCCACGACGTACAGCAGGCGCTAGAGGCGTTGGGGCAGATCGATGAACTGCTATCCTTCAGCCGGTATGCCAACGCCTTTGGAAGCCCAATGGTACTACCAGAGCTGCTTGATTCGGATCGACACAGGCTGACTTTAAAGACCGTCAGGAATCCGATCCTGGGGAAGGGCAATACCGATTACGTGCCCAACGATATCAACCTGAACGACGTAAGGTTGACGTTTGTGACCGGCCCGAACGGCGGCGGTAAGACCGCATTCTGCAAGACGCTCGCCCAGATACAACTCCTGACGCAGATTGGGTGCTATGTGCCGGCTGAATCTGCGCAGCTCTCGGTGGCCGATCGGATCTTCTATCAGGCGCCAGAAAGCAATACACTGGCCGACCGGGAGGGGCGCTTCGGGACCGAGTTGCAGCGCACGAAGGCCATCTTTTTCGCCTCGTCACCCAAGAGCCTGGTCATTCTGGATGAGCTGGCGGAAGGCACGACCTATCAGGAGAAATTGGAAATCTCCCATACCATCCTCGGTGGATTTTATCAGGTCGGCAACAACACGATCCTGGTGACCCACAATTACGAGCTGGCGGACCAGTTTCGACAACGAGACGTCGGTCTGTATCGTCAGGCCGAGTTCGTCCATGGCGCCCCCACCCATCGACTGGTCGAGGGGATCTCTCGGATCAGCCACGCCCACAAGGTCGCGGAGCGCATCGGCTTTGCGAAAGAACATATCGAGAAGCACCTGGTCGAGCGCGGCTACGGCAGCGACCCCACTACCACGCCCGAAAAGGACGGCTCAATCGCGGATTGAGCACCCGGCGAGCGACCTTCCCCTCCATCCGCGTCCTGCGAAATGTCATTGACAAGTTCAAGAAATGGCAGGAGAATTCCGCCCAACATAAGGAATTCCGGGTTGATACTATCCGGAACAGTAGAATTGTAGCTAAACGCTTCTGAAACCGGCCTGCCGGGCTCGCAGGCGAACCCATAGACGTTGGCCTTGTGAGGGAGTCCTTGGCAAAACGAAGGAACAACGCGCCATTGCGCACATCCTCGGCACGCTGGAAGTCAAGATCGAGCTGAACCGGCGGATGAGCGAGACACTCGAGGCGATGGCGCGGGCGCTGTTCAAGTCGTGGTTCGTTGATTTCGACCTCGTCCGCGCCAAATGTAGGGGCGAGGTTACCTCGCCCCTACCGGCATTACGCCGGCCGTCGTTGGGGCGCGTGGTAGCCTATTTCAAATATCAATCGGCGAAACAGCTCAACGCTTTGAGCGGTATCCCCGGTACCCGTATTTGGCAGCGCAACTACTACGAACACGTGATCCGCGACGAAGAATCCCTTCATCGTATTCGGCAATATATTCTCGATAACCCGATGCGATGGGTGTTCGATCGCGAGAATCCCGGAGCCGTCACGCCCGAACCGGAGAACGTATGGATGGCATGACCGAATCTGAGGTCGAATCGGCCGCCCTCGCGTGGCTGGAGGCGATTGGCTGGCGGGTCGCGCACGGGCCGGACATATCGCCCAGCGAGACCCTCACCCTGCCCCTCTCCCAAAGGGAGAGGGAAAGCTATTCTCAGGTCATGCTGGCTCAACGGCTGCGCGATGCGCTGGCGCGGCTCAACCCGGAGTTGCCTACTGAGGCGCTTGAGGACGCCTTTCGCAAGGTCGCGCGGCTCGAAGGACCGACGCTCGAAGCGCGCAATCGCGCGCTTCACCGGCTGCTCGTCGATGGCGTGACCGTCGAGTACCGGCGGCCGGATGGGTCGATTGCCGGCGCGCAGGCGCGGCTGATCGATTTCGATGATCCGGATGGTAACGACTGGCTTGCGGTGAACCAGTTCACGATTAGCGAGAACCGGCATACCCGCCGGCCTGACATCGTGCTCTTTGTTAACGGACTCCCACTGGCCATCGTCGAGCTGAAGAATCCCGCCGACGAGGAGGCGACGATCTGGACGGCCTACCAGCAACTCCAGACCTATAAGTCGGAACTTCCCACCCTTTTTGCGTTCAACGAACTCCTGATCATCTCCGACGGCGTCGAAGGCCGGGTGGGGACGATCACGGCTGGACGGGAATGGTTTGCGCCCTGGCGAACGATCTCGGGCGAGGATTTGATTTGACAGAACTGCCGGTTATAGCTAAATTAGCAACATAGGAGACCCCCGTGCGGTTCTGCTTCGTGCCCACCCACCCTGGTTGTGGCAATCCTTATGCGTGTGTTACCGAGGCGATGACGAGATGCTGAACAGTATGACCGGGTTTGGGCAAGGGGAATGTGTCATTGCGTCCAAACGCGTCGTCTGCGAACTGCAGTCGGTCAATCATCGTTATCTGGAGGCCCGCACCCGGCTTCCGAAGCGACTTGGCGCCCTGGAGTTGCAGATTCTCAAGAGCCTCCAGGGGCGGTTTGCGCGAGGGCGGTTTGACGTCACGGTGCTTGAGGAGGCGACGGACGAGCAGCCCTGCGCTTTGCGCCTCAATCGCCCGCTGGCCCATGCCTACCTGGATGCCGTCAAGACGCTTCAGTCGGAGCTCGGTCTTGCGGGATCGGTGACGTTGGAACTGTTGCTGTCCCGATCCGACCTGTTTGAGACGGATGGGGAGGAGCCTGGGACGGCCGCCAGCGACTGGCCGACGGTGGCGACCGCGCTGGAGGGCGCGATGAACGCCCTTGCCGAGATGCGTCGGAAGGAGGGGGAGGCGCTCGAGGCCGCCCTGCTCGGTCACCTGGATCTGGTTGAAGCGACCGTGGGACCAATTGCGGCCCGCGCGCCGGAGGTGGTGCAGGGCTACAAGGCACGTCTGGAGCTTCGGCTCCAGCGCCTGCTGGATGGGAAACCGCTCGATCCGGGTCGACTTGAACAGGAGGTCGCCATCCTGGCCGAGCGTTCGGATATTGCGGAAGAGACGACGCGGGTCGCGAGCCATCTCCAGCAATGTCGGGAGCTCATTCGGCAACCGGGTCCACATGGCCGTCGGATGGAGTTTCTTTTGCAGGAAATGCAGCGGGAGGTCAATACCATCGGCGCCAAGGCGAACGATATCCAAATCTCGCATGATGTCGTTACCCTTAAAGGGATTCTGGAACAGCTTCGCGAGCAGGTCCAGAATGTGGAGTAGAAAGGGACACGCGCAGTGGTTGCACAACTGCTGAACGTCGGGTTCGGCAACATGGTAGCGATGGCGCGGGTCATTGCCATCGTTGATCCCGGCTCTGCCCCCATGAAGCGGCTGAAGGACGAGGCCAAGCAGGCCGGTAAGCTGGTCGACGCCACCAACGGCAGGCGGACCCGATCTATCATCGTCACCGACAGCGACCATGTCGTCCTGTCGGCCATCCAGACCGAAACGATTGCCCAGCGTTTCGGGGCCGATGCGCTGGCCGACCTGCCTGTGCGTGTCCGTACGCAGACGGGTCGGCAGGCGAGGGGTACGCAAGCGGAATGAATCGGCAGCGGGTGATGGTGGTCGTATCGGCCCCCTCGGGGGCGGGGAAGACCTCTCTGTGTCGTGAGGCGGCACGGCGGGTGTCCCGTCTGGTTCACTCCGTCTCGTATACGACCCGCGCGCCGCGGCCCGATGAGCAGGATGGGCGCGACTACCACTTTGTGGACGAACCGACCTTCCGCAGAATGATCGAGGCGGGCGAATTTGCGGAGTGGGCGTGCGTCCATAACCACCTGTATGGGACCAGTCGTTCGCTGTTGGAGAAGCAGTTCGCGGAAGGCCTTGACGTCATCCTGGACATCGATACGCAGGGGGCGGCGAAGCTCAGACAGGACTATCCGACGGGTGTGTTCGTGTTTGTCGTTCCCCCGGCCATGGATCTGCTGGAGACGAGGCTCCGACAACGTCGGACCGACTCGGAGGATGAGATCAGGCGGCGCCTGGCCATGGCCCGAGAGGAGCTGCATCACTACCGTGACTACAAGTATATTGTGGTGAACGATATTTTCGAACAGGCCGTCAAGCAGCTCTGCTGCATCATTACTGCCGAACGATCCCGACGAGACCGGGTGCATCTCGCCTTTTTGGATGCGGGAATCGACTGAGGCGGAGAGGAATTCAGACATGCCGCTCTTTCCATTGGAACAACTCCTGACACATGTAGACAGTAAATATCGTCTGGTGATCATCGCCGCTAAGCGCGCGAAGCAGTTGATGCGCGGCGGTGAGTACCTGATCGCGCCGAAGAGCATGAAGCCCACCTATATCGCCATGGAGGAGATCGGCGCTGGGAAGCTGGCTTACGAGATGAAGGCCGCAGAGGGAGCGGCGGCCGTGGAACTGGTCGGCCCGGAGGCTGGGGCGACCTGGTTCCGAAGTCTGTCGGTCGGGGATACCCTCG
Organism: Candidatus Methylomirabilota bacterium; assembly: GCA_003104975.1. Taxonomy (NCBI): domain Bacteria; phylum Methylomirabilota (SeqCode); species Candidatus Methylomirabilota bacterium. Next base: position 105,588 of record PQAM01000004.1, on the reverse strand, counting down.
GCGAGGAGGAGCTCGTCGAAAAGGAAGAGGAGGAGAAGGAGGGGATCGAGTTGGAGGAGACCCCGGTGGAGTTGCTTGCAGAATCGGGCGACGAGATCGAAAAACTGGAGGTCACGGATCTCGATGCCCTGGAAGAGCCCGGGGACGATGTAGAGGATGAAGCCTGACGGTGACCGGTATCGTACTGGCGGGCGGTAAGTCCTCGCGGATGGGTGTCAACAAAGCCTTCATCGAATTCGGTGGCAAGCGACTGATCGAGGCGACCGTCGAGTGTCTCAGGTCGCTCTTCCCTGAGGTGCTGGTCATTGCCAATGACCCGCTGCGCTACGCCTATCTCGGTGTCAAGGTCGTCCCCGACCTGATTCCCGACTCCGGCTCGCTCGGCGGGATCTATACGGGGCTTGCGACCGCGAGCCATCCCGCCTGCTTTATTGTTGCCTGTGACATGCCGTTCCTGAATATCGACCTGATCAAGCTCCTGGTTCGCGAGGCCGAAGGATGGGATGTCGTGGTGCCGCGCGTGAAGGGCGAACTGCAGCCGCTGCACGCCGTCTACGCGAAGTCGTGTCTCCCGCTTATCAAAGAGTCCATCGACGCATCGGTACTGAAGATCGCCCGATTCTTTCCGAAGGCCAAAGTCAAGATCATCGACGAGCCTGCCCTGAGGGCGGTCGATCCCGATCTTCTCGGGTTTGTCAACGTCAACACCCCTCTTGAGCTTGAGCAGGCCGAGGCGGCCAGACGGCACCCGCACGGCGTTGCGCGGTTAACGGATCACTGATACCTGAAGGCGTAGCGTGATCCTCACCGCTCGTCTCCTGCTGCCGATCTCAAGCCCTCCCATTGTGGATGGCGGCCTCCTGATCCGTGATGGTGCGATCCGTGCGATAGGCCTGGCGTCCGCCCTCATCAGGGATTATCCGACGGAACCTCACGATGACCTGGGGAATGCGGTCCTCCTCCCCGGACTGGTCAATGCCCACACCCACCTGGAACTGACCGGGTTGCACGGCTGCCTGCCTTTCGGTCAATCGTTCACCGAGTGGGCGGTTGCCCTCCTCGGTCTTCGCGCCGAGTTGGATGATGCGTTCTTCACCGCATCGGCTGATCAGGGGACAACGGCCCTGCTGCAAACGGGTGTTACCTGCGTTGCCGATATTACGGCGTCCGGTCGCAGCGTCGCCCCCCTGAAGGCTGCCGGACTTCGTGGGATTGTGTATCAGGAGGTCCTGGGTCCCGATCCTGACCAGGCCACAGAGCGGCTCGATGCCGCCGAGAAGGCGATGCGGTCGCTTGAGCTCCGAGCGCGCGGTACGCAGTTATCGGTCGGCCTGTCGCCTCATGCCCCATACAGCCTCTCAGAGCCGCTTCTGCGGCGTTGTGCCGAACTGCTGCGGCAACAACACCTTCCGGCAACCATTCACGTAGCGGAATCGCCCGAGGAGGTGACCTACATCGGATTGGGGCTCGGACCGATCGCCACCACGCTGCTGCCCGCTGCAGGGCGGCATTCCCCGTCTCATCGAGTCTGCGGTGAAAGCCCGCTCGCGCTCCTCGACCGGGCCGGTCTGCTGTCGGACCGACTGCTGGCGGTGCACGGGGTTCATATGGGCATGTCCGATCTTCGGTTGCTGAAACAGCGGGACGTGGCGCTGGCTGTCTGCCCTCGGAGCAATGCCTACCTTATGGTCGGAACCGCACCGCTGCCGCGATGTCTTGGGGCATTATTGCGGGTCGGCCTGGGGACCGATTCACTGGCCAGCAACGAGACGCTGAGCCTTTGGGATGAGATGCGATTCGCGCACCGCTTGTATGGCGAGGCGGTCACGGCGCAGCAGCTTATCACCATGGCCACGTCAGGGGGGGCTGCCGCACTCGGGATGGCTGACGTCATTGGGTCGCTCGATCCAGGCAAGCGCGCGGACCTCACCGCCGTGGCCGTCGAACGCCTCGATGATGCCGACCCCTACGGCTCACTTCTGGATCAGGCATCGGATGATCTGGTCATGTTGAGTATGGTGGAGGGTAAGGTCTTGTACCAACGCGAAGGGGTCAGGCGGTGAAACCGTCAGTAGGTAAGGTGGCGTATATCAACTGTGAGCCGGTCTATTACGGCATTGAGCAGGGCGCTATTCCGGCCGCGTGTCGGATCGTTGACAGGACGCCCGCCGAGTTAAACCGCATGCTTCAGAGGGGAGACCTCGATCTGTCGGTCATCTCGGCCATCGAGTATGCGCACCATTCCAAGCAGTATCTGCTGCTTCCCGATCTGGCGATCGGCTCGGATGGTCCGGCTGAAAGCGTGCTGTTTCTGAGTCGGGTTGAGCTGTCTTGTCTGGATGGACGAGCGGTTTACCTGACGAGAGATTCCCTCACATCGGTCTACCTGGTGAAGCTGCTGCTGGCAAAGGTATTCGGGGTGAGACCGCACTTTCTGCCTGTCGAGGCGCAGACGATCGATTCGCTTCCGGGGGATGCTGCCGGGGTGTTGTTGATCGGTGATCCGGCGCTTCGGGCAAGAGACCAACTCCCCTTTACCCTTGATCTGGGCCAGGGGTGGAAGGAATTGACCGGTCTGCCGTTTGTCTTTGCCGTCTGGGCGGTTCGTCGAGACTTTTATTGCGATCATCGAGAGGAGACTCATCAGCTCCATCGCGCCCTGCTCAGCTCCAAGCGCTACAGCCTCGCCCGGCTTGACGAGATCTGCGCGACGGCCTCTGATCGGGTTGGACTCGATCGGGATACCTGCGCCACCTATCTGAAGGAGCGTCTCTCGTTCGACTTGACGCCCCGGCATCTCGAGGGGCTCCATCGTTTCTTTACGCTGTTGAAAGCGGAGGACGAACTCCCCTCAATGCCTGCGTTAGAGTTTATCGACACCGAGTAGGGGCGAATTGTTATTCGTTCCTACTGCTTGGATCCCTTGCTTTCGGTCTTTGTACTGCCGCTGTCAGTCGAGGCGGCTCGTTTCTCCGCCTCCATGGCCTTCTTCCGTTCGGGGTTGGCGTAATCGGTCACATACCAACCTGAGCCCTTAAAGAGCAGACCCGGGGCGGAGAGAAGCTTGTGAACCTTACCCTCGCATAGCACGCACTTTTTAATAGGTTTGTCTGAGATCTTTTGAATGGCCTCGAATCTGTGATGACACCGCTCACACTCGTACTCGTAAATCGGCACAGACGCCACCTCCTTTTCGACCGGCCTCGCCGGGAGGGGATCAACAACTGCGCGCTCCCGCTCTCGTGCGTATGTCGGCCTGAAGCCGCCTCGGCTCAGTTGCGTGTGTTAACATAAGCCGAAGAGTTCGTAATGTCAAGGTGGCTGACCCGTTCGTGCTGAGCCGAAAAGGCCGGTCTCGGTTCGCCGGCAGGCAGACGCGAGGATTTTTCTTGACAGTCACAGGGCTGAACAGGTAAGAAGGCTGCACGATATGATGACCATACACCCCGATCGCTCCACGTCAGGCTCCGTACCTTGCCGCCTTACGTTAGTACATCCGCCGGCCGGGCGCTGTGCCGGGCGAAACGTGCAGCCTGATCGGCTTGATGAGGCGAGGCGCGTGTGGACTCAGGCCGACCAGTCCGGACCGCTTCCTGTCGAACATCGAGACTAATCCCGTGTTGCCGACATTGCTCGATCAGCGTTCGCCGGTAAAGAAGACCGTATTAATCGCCGCGGTCGTGGTGGCCGTGGTTGGGGCGGCATTGGCGTATGTCCTCTCCGAAGAGTGGTTCGACCTGGGTGCCCTCTGGGAGTCGATTGAATCCTTCATCAGCGAACGGGAGTTGGCGCAGTACATCAAGCAGGCCGGACCATGGGCGCCTCTCGTATTCATTGGACTTCAAGCGCTGCAGATCGTTGTCGCGCCGATCCCCGGTGAGGTCACGGGTATTATCGGTGGATACCTCTTCGGGACCTTTCCCGGCCTCCTCTATTCTACGATCGGTCTGACCATCGGCTCCTGCGCTGCCTTCGGTCTGGGCCGCTGGCTGGGACACCATTTCGCCCGCCGGTTCGTCACGCCGGACACCTATGAGATGTTTTTCTTTCTTACCCGAACCCATGGCAAGTTCATCACCTTCCTCCTCTTCCTGATCCCAGGTTTTCCGAAGGATTTCCTCTGCTATATCCTTGGCGCCAGCCCGCTGTCGTTTGGTGCGTTCTTCCTGCTCAGCACTGTGGGCCGCATCCCCGGCACCTGGTTCCTATCGATGCAGGGACGGCAGGTGAGAACTGCGCACTACGGCAGCTTCTTCACCCTCGTATTCGTCATATCAGGCGCACTGCTGTTGCTGTACCTGTATCGTGAGCCGCTCTTCAGATGGATCAAGCTCGATCATTATCGGCGGCAGCGGCGCAAGCGGGATACGGCAAGGAACCCGGGGGTCGGATGAGTCTCTGCAAGGTGGCTTCTGGAGGTTCCGCAGGGCCTTCGCGATGAGCGTAACGCTGCGGTTGATCATTGCTCTCCTTTTGCCTTTGCAGTGGATCGGCATCCGGCTTGCCGGTATTCATCTGCCGCCTCAATGGGAGGCGATCGGCGCCGGGTTGTCGATCTTCGGGGCGGCATTTCTCCTGTCCTGGGCGGCCGAGGTTGCACAGGTCGATATCCCGCAGGCATTGGCGCTGGCCTTTCTGGCGCTGGTCGCCGTCCTTCCGGAATACGCGGTGGACATCTATTTCGCCTGGTCCGCCGGCAAGGATCCTGCGTACATCGCCTATGCCGCCGCCAACATGACCGGCGCGAACCGCCTGCTCATTGGCCTGGGATGGGCCTCGGTCGTCGCAACGTTCTGGCTGAAGAGCCGGCATCGGCAGGTCATCCTTGATCGGTCCCGCTCCATTGAACTCCTGCACCTCGCGCTCGCTACGATCTACAGCTTTATGATCCCGCTCAAGGGCACCCTTTCGACGCTCGACACGGTCGTACTGCTGGCGATCTTTGTGTCGTATATGACTGCGGCCTCGAAGGCGGCCATGGTCGAGCCGGAACTGGATGGGGGGGTCGGAGCGCTCTTGATGCGGTTGCGGCCGAACTCGCGTCGATCGGCGACGATCGCCATGTTCATTTATGCCGGGGTCGGCATCTTTCTGGCGGCCGAGCCCTTTGCCGAGGGATTGCTGGCCACCGGCCGGGCCTTTGCGATCGAGGAGTTCCTCTTGGTTCAGTGGCTGGCGCCGCTGGCCTCCGAATCGCCGGAGTTCATCGTGGCGATCGTCTTCGCCTTTCGCGGCAACCCCGGGGCCAGCATGGGTACCCTTGTCTCTTCCAAGGTCAACCAGTGGACCCTCCTGATCGGTATGCTTCCGCTGGCCTACGACCTTTCGGCCGGTCATCTTGAGGCGATGCACCTGGATGCCAGGCAGATAGAAGAAATATTCCTGACGGCGGCTCAATCCCTCTTTGCGGTCGCTGTGCTGGCCAACCTGTCGTTTTCTCTGATTGAGGCGGGTCTCATGTTTATCCTCTTTGCCTCTCAACTATTCTTTACGGATCCGGTCTCCCGCCACCTTTATGCCATTGCGTACATTATACTTGCGGTGATCTGGCTCATCGCCAGTCGCTCCAGTCGGCAAGGCCTGGCCGCCATGGTGACCGCCGGATGGACGAGGAAAGAATTGGCGTCTTCTCATCAGAAGTAAGATGGGGTTCTTCGACCGGAGCGGGCGTTTGGTGGAGAGTCGCATCGCGCCCGGGATCCCACATCAAACCTGTTGACAGTCCGGAGGCGGCATGGTTAGGCTTAGCGTGAACGGGTACGGCGCCGGTACCGTACATCAGCCGCGGCGTCATCGGCGCTATCCGAAAGGCATCCGGCAGAAAGGGGCTCAATGAACGAAGAGAAGCGGCTCGCCCTTTTCATCGACTTCGAGAATATCGCGATCGGGATCAAAGAGGCGAAGCATAAGCAGTTCGAGATCGGCCTCGTGCTCGAGCGCCTGGTGGAGAAGGGAAAGATTATGGTAAAGCGGGCCTATGCCGATTGGGGACGCTATGCCGAGCATAAACGGGCCCTTCACGAAGCGGCTATTGAGTTGATCGACATCCCGCAGAAACGGATCAGCGGCAAGAACAGCGCCGATATCCGGTTGGCGGTGGATGCGATGGACATGGCCTACTCCAAGGAGCATCTCGACACCTTCGTCATCGTTTCCGGTGACAGCGATTTTTCGCCGCTGGTGTCCAAGTTGCGGGAGAACAATAAGGAGGTCATCGGCCTCGGCGTTAAGAATTCGGTATCGGAGCTGTTGGTCGACAACTGCGACGAATTCATCTACTACGAAGACCTGATTCGCCACCCCAAGAAGCCGCCCGTCCTCTCCGGTCTGCCTGAAAAGAAGATGGAGGTATTTGAGTTGCTGGGCGACTCAATCCAGGCCCTCCTGCGCGAGAACAAGGAGGTGCTCTGGGGCTCGATGGTCAAACAGACGATGATCCGCAAGCGCCCCTCCTTTAATGAAGGATATTACGGCTACAGCACCTTTTCCAAACTGCTGGAGGATGCCGCAAAGCACAATATTATCGAATTGAAACGGGACCCGAAGAGCGGGACGTACATCATCACCAGTTTTGCGGAGGCCGCCTAGTATTGTTCCGGTATGCAGAGGGAGCATGTCTTACAAGGCGCTGATGTACACGGTTCAGGACTCAGTGGCCACCATTACCCTGAATCGCCCAGATTGTTACAATGCCTTGAACGGGCAGATGGTGGAGGAGTTGCTGGAGGCGGTTCTTACCTGCCATGAGGACCGCATGATTCGCGCAGTCGTGCTGACGGGTGCCGGCCGCGCCTTCTGCGCCGGCGGGGATGTCAGGGAGCTGGTGGACCGTGGGAGTACCCTTACGCCGCATCTCAAACGGCTGTTGGTAGCGCTCCACAGCGCGATTTCCTGCATCTGTCGGATGTCAAAGCCGGTTATTGCCGGGGTAGGCGGAGTAGCCGCGGGTGCGGGAATGGGCTTGGTCATGGCCTGCGATCTGGCGGTGGCGGTCGCATCCGCCCGGTTCACCATGGCCTATACAAAGATCGGACTCCCTCCAGATGCCGGCTCCAGTTATTTTCTCCCCAGACTTGTGGGATTACGTCGGGCGATGGAGTTAACTCTGACCAACCGGGTGCTGACGGCTGATGAGGCGAGAGAATGGGGGCTGGTGAATCGAGTGGTGCCGGACGCTGAACTTGCCGCTGCCGTACACACCTTAGCGCATGAGCTGGCCGACGGACCGACGCTCGCGTTCGGGCGAGCCAGACGGCTTTTGCGTATGAGCGATCACGCGAGCCTGGAAACCCAAATGGAGAATGAGGCCAAGCTCATTGCGCTGAGCAGTCCAACCGCCGAGTGTCGAGAAGGCATCCAGGCCTTCGTCGAAAAGCGTAGGCCGACATTCAATCTGCTCCCACCGCGTTGACAACCGGTCGTATATGGGGTAGGGTCACAATAAAGCAGTGTTCAGCATTCGGCGATCAGCAAAGCCCAGAAAGACCGTTGCGTCTTTGCTGAAAACTGACCGGTGATAGCCGGCACCGTGAGTCCAAAAGGACGCCACACAGTACGAAGGGGACGCCATGCGGCAGTACCCCGATCGTCCGATCCTCGCGGTCGGAGCGGTGGTCGTAAGGGACGGAAAGGTACTGCTGGTCCTGCGAGGTACGGAGCCCGGACGCGGCCTCTGGAGTCTGCCCGGCGGCGTGGTGCATCGCGGCGAGACGCTTCGGGCGGCGGTGGTTCGGGAACTCCGCGAGGAGTGCGGGATTGAGGTCGCCGTCTCGGAGAGTGCCGAGGTCGTCGAGCGGATGATTCCGGATGCTGAGGGTCGCCTGCAGTATCACTACGTTATCCTCGACTACCGTGCGAGATGGTTGCGAGGTGAACTCGCCGCCTCGGAAGAGGTGGAAGACGCGCGCTGGGTCGATCCCGGCGACCTGGATCGGTACCATCTGACCCGTGGGACGGCGGAGGTGATCCGGCGCCTGCTGGCTCGGCCGAGCGGCGACGTTCAGGACCTCGGTGGGTGAAGAAGGGGTTGTCCGGTATGGAGCTCACCGTCAACGGGAAAACGCGTACAGTAACAGACGGCGCCACAATCACCACACTTCTGGAGGAGCTACAGATCAATCCGCTCAGGGTGGCGGTCCAACTCAACCAGCGGATTATCAGGCGTGAGTTGTATGAACACACTCCATTGTCTACAGGAGACACGCTGGACATCATTACGTTTATGGCCGGCGGGTCCCTGTAAGGGGCCATGGCGCGTTGGAGTAGAGTGTGATGGACATGAATGAGACCCTGAAATTTGGCGGCCGAGAATTTCGGTCGCGATTGATTGTTGGGACAGGCAAGTTTCCGGACTATCGAACGATGCGGCAGGCGCACGAGGCTTCCGGCGCCGAGATCGTCACGGTGGCGGTCAGAAGGGTAAACCTGGACCGGGCTCAGGAGTCGCTCCTGGACTACATCGATACCACGCGATTCGCGCTGTTGCCCAACACGGCGGGCTGTTACACGGCGGATGAGGCGATCAAGACCGCGATGCTGGCGCGCGAGGTCGGTCTGTCGGATATGGTCAAGCTGGAGGTGATTGGCGATCAGCGAACCCTGTTCCCAGACAATGAGGAGCTGTTGAAGGCCACGAAGGTGTTGGTCAAGGAGGGTTTCGTGGTCTTACCCTACACCAACGACGACCCCATCATGGCGAAGAAACTGGAGGATGCGGGGGCCGCCGTCGTGATGCCCCTTGCCGCGCCGATCGGATCCGGCCTTGGGATACGCAATCCGCACAATATCAAGATTATTCTCGAAGTGGCGCGGGTACCGATCATTGTTGATGCCGGTGTCGGGACGGCCTCGGATGCCGCAATCGCCATGGAGTTGGGATGCGATGGCGTCCTCATGAATACGGCGATTGCATGTGCCAAGGATCCGGTGGCCATGGCGACCGCGATGCGGCAGGCCATAATCGCCGGGCGGCTGGCCTACCTGGCCGGACGGATTCCGAAGAAGCTTCATGCCAGCGCCTCAAGTCCGCTTGAGGGTATGATCGAGTAACACCAGTTCCTAGTTTCAAGTATTCAGTGTTAAGTTGCAAGGCGTCTTTCCGCCGGCTTCAGATAGGTGTGCAGTCGTGGACCCTCGGACATTCGCTTCAACCCAACCCCCAACCCCCAACCCCCAACACCCTTCCTCATGGGGTCTGTACGTCATCACTGACCGATTTCAGACGAGGGGTCGGTCCCTTGAGGCGGTGGTGGATACAGTGCTTGCCGGCGGGGCCAAGGCGGTCCAGCTTCGCGAGAAGGATCTTTCGGCGCGGGATCTCTACAAATTAGCGGAGCGTCTCCTCCCCATTGTTCACGGGCAAGGCGCCTGCCTTCTCATCAATGATCGGGTCGATCTGGCGTTGGCCCTGCCGATCGACGGCGTCCATCTCTCCAGAACAAGCCTGCCGCCCGATGCGGCGCGCGTCCTGCTGGGGCCGACGCGTCTGATCGGCGTCTCCTGCCATGCGCCTGAAGAGGCGATCGAGGCCGAGAAGGGGGGGGCCGACTTCATTGTATTCGGGCCGCTGTTTCCGACGCCGTCCAAGGCACCGTACGGAGCGCCCGTCGGCCCCGCGCGGCTGAGGGAGGTGAGGGCGCAGGCCCGATTGCCGATCTTTGGTATCGGGGGAATCACGGCTTCGAATGCCGCATCCGTCATGGCGGCAGGCGCCGACGGCGTCGCCGCCATCTCTGCTATCATATCGGCGGATGAGCCGGCCGATGCCGTATCGACGTTGCTTCACGTTGTTCGTGCTGCCCGGATAGGTACAGCAGAGCGCTAGGGTCCGTTAATGTGGATCGTGATTGACGGCTACAATGTGATTCGTCGTTCGCCTCGGCTTGCGCTTCTCGATCGTCGGGATCTGGAAGAGGGTCGGAATGCGCTCCTGACGTCATTGATTGCCTACCGACGGCTCAAGGGTCACCGAATTACCGTCGTGTTCGATGGCTGGGAACGGGGCGGGATGCGCGAGCAGATTACCGCGACCGGCGGACTGCAGGTCATCTTTACGCGCCGCGGCGAGCAGGCCGATCAGGCTATTTTACGTGTTGTCGGCAAGGCCCCGTCAGGGGCGGTCGTGGTGACCTCGGATCGGGCTTTAGCAGATGCGGCGGTGCGGAGCGGCGCGCTGACGCTCTCTGCCGAAGAGTTTCACGAGCGTGTGGATCACGCGCTGCGAGCGCGGGATGGGGGGGAATTCGAAAAAGAGGACGATGATGACCCAGACACCGACTACCCTGGAACACGAAGGCCGAAGGGCCCCGCTCGACGCCCGTCAAGGCAGGCCAAGCGCCGAATCACGACCCTCAAGCGCTTGTGAGGAGGAGTGTCGGTTGTAGATACGAAGAGGAGAGGTTTCTCCTCTCCTCTTCGTTGTATTCGCAATGCCTGAGGGAATAACCGATCGATCAGGCCGTCGACAAATCCTACCTGACGGCGTCCTTCAATGCCTTTCCCGCCCTGAATCGCGGGGTCTTCGCCGCCTTAATCTTGATGACGTCACCGGTTTGAGGATTCCGTCCGTTGCGAGCCGCTCGCCTGGCCACCGAGAACGTCCCGAAGCCAACCAGGGTGACCTTCTTCCCTTTCTTTAGAGAGTCCCGGATCCCTGATGTCACACAGGCCAGGGCGCATTCCGCCGCCTTCTTGGTAATGCATGCATCCTTGGCAATCTTGTCCACGAGCTCCGCCTTGGTCATGCCCCCTCCTTTCATGATAGGCCCACTAAGAATAACAATAAGTCGATCACCCTCCGCCCCTACCGATCCATCTTGGAAGCTCTTATCAAACTCTCCTATGATCTGTCAAGGGAAAAAAGGCCACAGTAGCTTAACATAGCTCAGACTAATCCAGGCGCATGTTCTCCAACTCCCACGTTGGTGAACCACTGGTCGAACTCGAACTTCGCGGGGAGAATCCGGATTTCTGCTTGTCGCACACTGCGGGGCTGGGCTATAGTCTGGCTCATGAGACGGCCACAGGACAAAAGAATCCTCTGCTCCAATCGGCGGGCGAGGTATGAGTATGAGATCGAAGAGGTCATGGAGGCCGGGATCGTGCTGACCGGAACCGAGGTGAAGTCGCTGCGGGAAGGAAAGGCCGACCTGAAAGACAGCTATGCCGCCATCGCGAAGGGGGAGGCGTATCTATGGGGCTGTCATATCAGTCCGTATGCCGCCGGCAATCGCTTCAATCCCGACCCAAATCGGACACGGAAACTCCTGTTGCATCATGAGGAGATCATGAAACTGATGGGAAAGGTACAGGAAAAGGGCCTGACCCTGATCCCCCTGAGCATCTATGTGGTTGGACGACACATCAAGATAGAACTCGCGCTGGCGCGCGGGAAAAAGCTGTACGACAAACGGGAAACCCTGAAGCAGCGCGCGATGACGAAAGAGATGGCCCAACTCACCCGTGGCCGCGCGGATCGGGGGTAGCCGTTGACTTTTTCAGGCGGATGACCTACAGTATGAGTGGTCTTGCACCTCTAAGCCCAACCAGGTGTGGCACTGGCTTTATTGCGGGGGCGCTCCGGTTTCGACGGGGACAAGGGGGTGAGGGCTGCGTGCCGAGGACCCATCGCCTCGTGAAAAGGTGGGAAGACAAGTAACTGCCAACCACGAATTGGCACTGGCCGCCTAAGGGTGGCCACGTCCACCCCGCTGCGCCCGACGGGCGGGATCTGGGCGCCGACTAGACGGGCTGGCTTGCCTCTTATGCTCTGGGGAGGCGGGCAAGATCACATGAGCTAGCCGTTCCTGGACCCCGCCTGTGGGAGCTGGGAGGGGCGAATATCAATACGCAGGCTACGCACGTAGATGCACTTTCCGACATGTTCTCGGACGCGGGTTCAATTCCCGCCGCCTCCACCATCATTCTATGCGTGAACCGCCCTTCGGGCCCTAGTTCGAAGGGCGGTTCTTTTTTGGACGGTGTTTCGGCTTGACACGCAGACTCCATAGGCTATACTGAGGGCCGGTCGCTTCCGCGAAGGATGCGGCGGGTCATGCCGTAGCCGGGCGAATAGCTCAGCGGGAGAGCACCTGCCTTACAAGCAGGGGGTCGGAGGTTCGACACCTCCTTCGCCCACCAGCAGTTTCAGCTTCGTTGAAATTGAGTGACGAGTAATCAGTGGCTAGTGATTGGTCAAAAAGGTACTTTGGCTCTTCACCCGTTACTATTCACTCGTAGTCACTATTTACTAGTCACTGCTTTTCCGGGGTCGTAGTTCAGTCGGTTAGAACGCCGGCCTGTCACGCCGGAGGTCGCGGGTTCGAGTCCCGTCGGCCCCGCCACTCACCGCGTCACGCCAAAACCGAAGGCGGCCCCGACCGCCATCGCCTCAAGGAACAGGCTTGCTGCCCAACCGACCCTGGCACGATATCGCTCGCCGCACCAGGCTGCCGTAAACCCGGCGATAATGTGGCCGAAATGCGAGAGGACGTGAGTTACCGGATGAGCGTTCATATAAGGGTAAAGGGTCGGTATCATCAATACCATACCGCCGAGAGGTCCAAGGATTGCGGGGAGGAGCCATTGCGGCTGTTCAGAATAGGGATTCCGCCGTGGATAGGCTGCGGCCAGTGCCAAGGCCGATACGGCGCCGCCGAGAATCAGCACTGCATGAGTCAGATGGTGGCTTCTGACGTCGATGGGCTCGGCATCTACCGCCAACGACCGAGCGGCAAGGACAAACGCGAGCGCACCGCTCGCCGCGGCGACGACCTGCAGGGTGCCTCGTCGGGTCACGCGGCCGATACTTCTCGACGGGCTGGTCGGCGGGCGAGTCGGATCGCTTCTATGGCGCACAGGATCAGACCGACGACCAGGATGATCCCGCCCAGCGATGCCCACCAGCCTATGTCCGTTCCCGGTGCCGGCTGTACCGCATAGCGACGCGGCACGCCCTGCGCGCCCGCAAGATACCATCCCAGCACCAGCCATGCGCCCCCGCCGAATATCCCGAGACCGACCAGCGTTCGAACTGCCGGCGATGAGACCGCGCCGCTGCGCTCCTCCAGGCAATGAAAGATCCAGCCCAGCACGAAGAGGAACGCGCCCTCCAGCAGGTAGGTATGGAAGTGAGCGACGACCCACAGTGTGTTATGGAAGAAGATATTGAAGGCAACGGTCGCGTCCAGAAGCGCGCCGACCCCTCCCACCATCCATCCGATCATGCCCACGTAGAGGAACATCGAGCCCAGCGTCCATCGGAACCCGGAGCGGTAGACGAGAAGCGCGCCGCCAAATATCGTGACGACTGCAGGCGGAAACGCCGCGAGGTACGAGGCGGCCTGCCCGATGTACTGAACGGGGCGCGGTTGAGCGAAGTCCATGTACAGGTGATGGAAATACGCAATGGCCACGAACGCCAGAGTAGCCCACCACGCGACCGCCAGCACCGCTGACGTATGCCAGTGTCGGTGGTGTGTGTATCGAGGCAAGGCGACGTACACGGCTGCCAACGGCATGTAGATTGTCAGGTTGGCCAACGTGTGGCCAAAGATATACGTCAGATTTTTTACCCAGAGCGGATCGAGTGCCAAGGTCGGGTCCAGCCAGCGTACGAAAAGCGCCACCCCGACCAGCATTCCGGCGGACCCCGCAAGGAGCCCGTCCACGGCCGCGACGATGACCGCAAAGGCCTGTGGGGGCGGGGGTGTCCGGCCGCTCTCGGCAAACTTGGAGGGCGACCACACCAGGTCCCAGGCCAACGCGCCACGAAGACCCCCATACCGTGTCAGCGCGCCTCCCAGCATCTGCAGACACCAAAGCGTCCAACCCAACACGACGCATGCGATCCCGGCCAGAAAGACGCCTGTCGCCCATGACGGCCAAAAGGTACCGACGAACGGCAACGGATAGAGGAAGGTCCAGGCTGCCGCGAAGCCACCAACCATGACACTGACGGCAACGAGCACGGCGCCGATCAGGATCAGCGCACACGCGATGATCGCGGTCGTCGGGCTCAATGACGCGTCCTGTGTAAACAGGTACCAGAGCAGTCCCATTCCGCACAGCGCCATCCCGACCATCATGGCGGCGCCGTGAAGGGTCATGAGCTTGTAGAACAGACCGGCATCGAACTGGTGGAACCCTCCCTGCGCCATGCGCATCCCCAATCCGACGACAATCATTACCCCCACAAGCGTCAGGCCGGAGCCGATATAGAGCCACATGACGCGCTTCGCGATCCGATCGGCTGCCGAATCGCGATGGGCCGGATGAGTGAGCTGCCCGGTTGTATCGGCCATCACCGCACCTCGAAGCTGCCGCGCATGATATGGTGGGCAATGCCGCAGTATTCCATGCAGAGCACCACATACTGCCCGGGTTTCTTGAAGACGACCGGAAGCGGGTTGGTATAGCCGGGCATCGCCTGGACCTGCGCAATGATCCGCCCGTCCGGATCATAGATGCCGATGCCGTGATTGACATCGGTAGCCGTCACATCGAGGACAATCGGGGTATCGAAGGGGAGTACCGGCGGCATCACGAAGGCAAACTGCAGGGCGGTCACCGGGTGATGCTGCGCCTCTGCCGCCTGTGAACGGTGTCGGTAGGGGAAGGCGGGCAGGGACAGCACAAACGCGACAATCGCGACTGCTCCCAATCCACGAAACCAGACGGTACGCAATCGGTATCCCGGCTTCTGGACGGCCGACTGTTCGACGGCCGGCCCACGTGCAGTGAGCGCCACAGCCACCAGCGCGCTCATTGCCACTACCGCCAGTATGAGGAAGACGACGAATATTGTCAGTTCTGGGGTCATACGCATATGTCAGTATGCTCCGTCGATCTGTGTCTTAAAAGATGCTGCGTTTCTTAAAAGATGCTGAACGTCTTATAACATGTCATGGGTTTCGGAGGATGTCAACGGGTTTTGTGGACCGTCTCAGAGTTCCTGCAATACCGGTACAGAAAAAGGGTTGCGGGCTTCAGGCGTTGCCTGGTAGCCCGAGTCTCGGGCTTTGAAAGGGTGATTGCGACGTTGCGATTTTGGTTGATAATTGTTAGGATGACGATCTGTTATTCGTAAGATAAGACCAACGCTCTCATGGCCATCGAAGCCGTCGGTCGGAACACGACCGACGGCCACGGGAAGAGGATGAGTGGTCATCGATGAAAATCCTTCTTGCTGCTTCTGAAGCGGCGCCGTTCGCCCACACCGGCGGGCTGGGTGATGTGGCCGGCGCTCTTCCCAAGGCGCTCGGTCGACTTGGCCACGATGTCCGCCTGATCATGCCGCTCTACAAGGCCGTGGATGCGCGGCTGCACCGGATGCGGGCCGTTGCAGACCGACTCAACGTTCCGACGGCCACCGGCCCGCAAGCAGTTGATGTACTTGAGGGAAATCTCTCCACCGGCGTACCGGTCTATTTTGTTCGCCATGATCCGTCCTTTCACCGCGCCGGTCTGTATCAGAGCCCATCTGCAGAGGATTACCCCGACAATGCGGAACGCTTCGCGCTGTTTTGCCGAGCCGTCCTGGAGGTATGCCGACGGGTCGATTTCCAGCCGGATGTCCTGCACGCCCACGACTGGCAGACGGCGCTGCTGCCTGTCTACCTGAAGACCATCCTCCGCGGCGATCCCTTTTTTCAACAGACGGCGACCGTTTTCACTATCCATAACCTGGGCTATCAGGGCTACTTTTCTCCCGAGGTACTGCCGAGGCTTATGCTGCCTCGCGAGCTGTTTACGCCGGCGGGGCTGGAGTTTTACGGGAAGGGCAATCTGCTGAAAGGCGGGCTGCTCTTTGCAGATCTGCTGACCACCGTCAGTCGCCGCTACAGCCAGGAGATTCAAACGCCGGAGCAGGGGTTCGGTCTGAACGGCGTCCTCAGGGAACGGCAGGGCGATCTATTCGGTGTCTTAAATGGGATCGATCCCGAGGAGTGGAACCCGACCGTCGATTCTCATACTGCTGCGCACTACACGGCGGATGATCTTTCCGGCAAGGCCAAGTGTAAGGCGGATCTGCAGCGGCGGCTCAAGCTTTCGGTCAGGGCGACCGTGCCGCTCCTGGCCGTCATCTCCAGGCTGGCCGGGCAGAAGGGACTCGACCTGCTATGCGATATCCTGGAGACGTTGATGGCGCTGAACGTACAGCTTGTCCTGTTAGGGAGCGGCGAGAAAGGGCTCGATGCGACCTTTCGTGAGGCGGCGGCGAAATATCCGTCCAAGCTGGCGGTTCGGATCGGCTTCGATCTTCCCCTGTCGCATCAGATCGAGGCGGGCGCCGACCTGTTCCTGATGCCCTCGCGGTACGAACCGTGCGGCCTGAATCAGATGTACAGCCTGGCCTACGGAACTATCCCGGTCGTCCGTGCGACGGGCGGACTGGACGACACCGTTGTTCGGTTTGATCCGGTGACGCGGCAGGGAAACGGATTCAAGTTCGAGGAGGCAACGGCCGCCGCCTTTCTCCAGACAATCTGGCAGGCACTCGCGTTGTATCGCGAGAGGGCGCTGTGGCCTGTCGCCATGACCAATGCCATGACGGCGGATTTCACCTGGGATCGCTCCGCTAGAGAGTATGAGCAGCTCTACCGGCAGGCGATCGAGAAGAAGGATGGACAGTAGGCGTATTCTGTTGTAGTGTGTGGCTGTTGGAAATGGCGCGAACGTAACCTAACAGAAAAGGGAGAGCTGCATGCACGTGTGGAAGCGATTGGGAATTGGATTACTGACGATCACGATGCTGATGGGAGGGGGGATCGCATCAGCCCAAAAGGAGCAGCCGAAGGAGGCGGATCCCTTCCAGAAGCTGGGACTTTCAGCCGATCAACGGACCAAGCTTGATGCGGCGAAGAACGAGCGAATGGCGGCCCTGAGCGCGACACAGCAGAAGGTCATGGGGATCCGGCAGAGACTGATGACCCTCATGACCGACAAGAAGGCCCCGGATCGGGAGATCGACAAGGTCGCCGATGAATGGGCCGCAGCCGACAGAGAGGCGCTCAAGACGGAAACAAAGTTCTACAAGACGATACGGCAGGTCCTCACCCAGGAGCAGTTGACAATGCTCAGCAAAGGGAATAACAGTAAGTAAGTAATCGGATGTCTGTCCCTTAGCGCGTACGGTTGTGTGATCGGCTGAGTCAGGGTCATTGCGTCATCTCCTTCGGTCCGGGAACGGGAGGCCGGGGAGTCGGCGCCTTGCGATAGGGTTCATGGAGATATTGCGTGGCGGTATCCTTGGCAATGCTGTCGGTCTTGATGGCCAACGCCATCCGATAGCTCCGTTGCGCCTCTGCCCGCTTTCCTAACAGGTCCTGAATCATGCCGGTTCGAGTCCAGGCCCACGCCGTCACCCAGGCGTACCGATCGGTTGGCTGCTCGACCGCCTGCCTGAAGAAGCCCAGGGCTGTCGGATAGTCGCCCCGATCCATGTAGATCTTCCCCATAAGCTGCAGATAGCGCGGTCGCATCTCGGATGTAAAATGGTCGCGACCCGAATCGAGGTTGGCGCGGATGCGATGGCCGATCTGCAGTGCCTCCGGGAACCGTCCCAACTCTGAATAGACCAGAGCGGCCACGAAGTAGAGTTCCGGGTTGCCTGGGAATCGTCGAAGCAATTCATCGGCCAGCGGCCGGGCCTTCTCAAACTCCCTTTCGATACCGGTGTAGGTCTGCAAGAGGGCGAGCTTGGCCAGCATCCTGGTCGTGGCGCCGCGCTCGCTTGCGGTCGTCAGCTCTTGCAGGCCTCGCTCGCGATCACCTGGCGGCAGCGCCAGGTGCATGAACGGCCGATAGTACCATGCGACCCTGGCGAGGATGTAGTCATATAGCCCCAGGCCATAGTAGGCATCGTACCTAGTCGGTTGACGCGCAAGGCAGCGATCGAGATACCATTTAGTCTGTCTGATCGCCTCGTAGGCGGCAAAATAGTTGCCCAGGGCGCTGTCAATCATGGCCTTTGAGCCCCAGGCCATTCCGAGGAGGAGCAGGAG
Organism: Candidatus Methylomirabilota bacterium; assembly: GCA_003104975.1. Classification (NCBI taxonomy): domain Bacteria; phylum Methylomirabilota (SeqCode); species Candidatus Methylomirabilota bacterium. The sequence continues at coordinate 87,586 of PQAM01000004.1, read as the reverse complement.
GTCTGGCTCTTCCGGGGTCTGCTTCACACGTACCTCAGCCTTGGCAATAAGCGCCCGCATTGCGGCAAGGAATCCGTCCATCTCCTGGCGGGTCGGTTCCCGATCCTGCAGACGTGCGAGCGCCACGAAGGACCGATAGAACGGCGCCAGCAGCCCCGTCTCATCGACGTCGCCAAGACGGGCAAATGACTGCTCGGCCAGGTCGTAGTCGAGGTTCAGGAGGTGATCGGTTCCGGCTATTGCCAGTTCCAGGGATCTCGTATCGGTCCAGAGGTTGGCCCAACTCAGTTCGGGCGCCAACAACATCAGGAATCCGAGGGTCACGCTGCGGCAGGCGTGCCACCCGTCGGTCCTCAAGCGTATCCGATGTCCCATTCTTTATGTCCCCCTCATCCAACCCTTACCCCACCGTACCCCGCCTTGTCAATGCCCGGACTTCATGCTATCGTGACGCCATGCAGCTTACGATCCTCGGGTCCGGAACCGCCATCCCAAGTCTTACGCGTGGATCGCCCGGTCTCCTGATTGAGGTGGCCGGATCGTCGCTGTTATGCGACGGCGGTGCGGGCACGCGTCCCAGACCCCTCCGGGCGGGAATTGTGGCCACAGAACTGGACCGGGTTTTCTACACCCACCTGCATCCTGATCATACCGGTGATCTGGTTCCGCTCCTGTTTGCCCTGAGAAACCCGCTATGGCGGCGAGGTGATCCTTGCGGAGGATCTGATGCGCCTGGATGTGTAAGTCGGTAAGGCGTGATGCGCAAGGGCGAAGGGGTGAAAGGCGAGAAGCGGGAGGCCGACCGATAGCTGACGGTTGTTCAGAGAGACGCAAGAGTATGCAGAAGACGCCGGAAGTGATCGTGGCCCTGGATGTCGACAACCTGATGTTGGCCGCGTCGCTGGTTGAGCGACTCTACCCCACAGTGACGCTGTTTAAGGTCGGGTTACAGCTCTTTACCGCCGAGGGTCCCCGGGCAGTCGAGGTCGTGCACAAGCAAGGCGGTCGGGTGTTCCTGGACCTTAAACTCCACGATATTCCGAATACCGTGGCGGGGGCGGTTCGCGAGGCTGTACGGCTTGGGGTGGAGATGTGCACGCTCCACGCCTCAGGCGGGCGGTTGATGCTGCAGGCGGCGTCACAGGCTGTCGCGGCTGCCGGTTCATCCATGCGGCTACTGGCTGTCACGGTGCTGACCAGCCTGGACTCGCGGGCGCTTGAAGAGGTTGTCGGCAGCCGACTCGATGTGACGGCACAGGTTGTTCGTCTGGCCTCGCTGGCACGCGAGGCCGGGATCGATGGCGTCGTGGCATCGCCTCAGGAACTCGGCGTGCTGCGGACTGCCTTGGGATCATCGGTGTACCTTGTTATTCCGGGTATCCGACCGGCCTGGGCGTCGACCGATGACCAGCGTCGGATTATGACCCCGCACGAGGCGGCCGCCGCAGGTGCGGACTACCTGGTGATCGGCCGGCCGATTACGGGAGCAGTTGACCCCGCGCAGGCCACCCGCAGGATCCTGGATGAGCTTCAGGCATCGGCATAACGATGACGCCGGATCTGTTTGATCACATATCTGCTCCGCCCCAGAAGGTCCCCGGGCCGCTTGCCGACCGGATGCGTCCCAAGACGCTTCAGGAGTTTGTCGGGCAGGAGCACCTGCTCGGGGAAGGGAAACTTCTCCAGATGGCGATGGCGGCGGGGGAGCTGCCGTCGCTGATCCTGTGGGGACCGCCCGGTTCGGGTAAGACGACCCTTGCCTTCCTGTTGGCGGATCGGTACAAGGCCACCTTCGTACCGTTTTCGGCCGTTACCTCCGGGATCAAGGAGATCAAGGAGGTGATCGCCCGCGCTCAGCAGGAGCGCGCCTATGGCCGGCGGACGCTCCTGTTCATCGATGAGATTCACCGTTTCAATAAGGCCCAGCAGGACGCCTTCCTGCCGCATGTCGAGGGGGGCACGATCGTGCTGATCGGGGCGACCACCGAGAACCCCTCGTTCGAGGTCATTGCGCCGCTGCTGTCCCGGGCGAAGGTTGTCACATTGCGCCCGCTATCGGAGGAGGCGTTGCTGCTCATCCTTCGACGCGCGCTCAGCGATCCGGAGCGGGGGCTTGGCCGTCTGCGGATTGAGGCCGATGACGAGGCGCTGCGCCTCATCGCCGGCCTCGGGTCGGGAGACGCGCGCGTCTCGCTGAATACCCTGGAGCTGGCGGCGCAGATGGTGCAGGCACAGCCCGAAGGAAGCCGGCGGTTGACCGTAGAGATCGTTCGGGAGGCATCAGGCAGGCGGACGCTGCTGTACGACAAGGCCGGGGAGGAGCATTACAACCTGATCTCGGCCCTGCACAAGAGCCTGCGAGGCAGCGATCCGGATGCCTCTTTGTACTGGCTGGCCCGTATGCTGGCATCGGGTGAAGACCCGCTCTATATCGCCAGGCGACTGGTTCGGTTCGCGTCGGAAGATGTCGGCAATGCGGAACCGCAGGCACTACAGGTGGCGCTGGCGGCCAAGGAGGCGTACCATTTCCTCGGCTCGCCGGAGGGGGATCTGGCGTTGGCTCAGGCCGCCGTGTTTCTGGCGACCGCGCCCAAATCGAATGCCGTCTACCGGGCATTCGGCGAGGCGCGGCGGGATGTCGAGGAGGCGCCGCTCGAAGGGGTGCCGCTGCACCTGCGGAATGCCCCCACGACCCTCATGAAAGAGATGGGATATGGGGCAGGGTGCCAGTACCCGCACGATCTGCCCGAGGCCTTTGCCGATCAGGACTACCTGCCTGAACGGTTGAAGGGGCGCGTCTACTATCACCCGACCGACCGCGGGTTGGAAGCCGAGGTCGGAAGAAGGCTGGCCGAGTGGCGTCGCCGAAAGGCAGGGATACCGCCGGCCAGAAAGTCCCGCTCACCCACGCCCTCTCCGCACCCAGAGGGTACCCGGGGCGAGGGGGAATAAATAGACTCCTCTCCCCTGGCGGGGGAGAGGATGAAGGTGAGGGGGCGTGTAGGGGGAGCGGACTTTCATGACCATGTGCACGGTACCGACGCATGGGGTATTAGAAGAAAGGAGTGAATGAGATGCGAAAGGCTGCGATCGTGATGGCGTTCACTGTAGCTTCGGCATTGAGTCTCGGAACTCCAACCGCTTGGGCCTTTACCTGCCCGGTCCTGTACGAGCAGTGCCGGCAGGCGATCAAGCAATCCAAGGCGGATGATACGGTGAAGCAACAGGTCAGCCAGATGTGTGAAGAAGGCATCAAGCTTCACAATGATGGGAAGCACAAAGAGTCGGTAGATAAACTGAACGAAGCGCTCAGACGGCTGGGGAAGAGGTAGGGGGGCGCGAATGGCGGGTATTCACACGGTGGGGGTTGTCGGGGCCGGGATCATGGGGTCCGGCATTGCGCAGGTCGTTGCTCAAAGCGGCTATACCGTCGTCGTCAGAGAGGCGGAGCAGCGCCTGCTGGATAAGGGGAGGCAGACGATCGATCGCGGGCTGCAACGAGCGGTCGATAAGGGACGGGTGACCGTTGAGGAAAAGACGGGGGTGCTCGGACGGATCCGGTGGACCCTGGCCCTGGAGGATCTGAAGGCGGCCGATCTGGTCATCGAGGCGATCACCGAGGACCTCCCGCGCAAGCAGGAGCTGTTCCGCGCCATGGATAGCTTATGCCCGCCCAGTGCGATCTTTGTCAGCAACACCTCCTCCATCAGCATCATCTCGCTGGCCTCGGTGACGGCGCGGGCCGACCGGTTCGCCGGCCTGCATTTCTTTAATCCCGTTCCGCTGATGAAGCTGGTGGAGGTAGTCCGAAGTATCCGCACCAGCGAGGAGACCTTTCAGGCCGTCTCCGATTTCGCCGTATCGCTTGGAAAGGAGCCGGTCGCAGCCAAAGACCATTGCGGCTTCATCGTGAACCGCCTGTTAGTGCCGTACCTGCTGGATGCGATTCGGGCGTTAGAGGCGGGTGTCGCCTCCACGGTCGATATCGACAAGGCGATGCGGCTGGGCTGCAACCACCCGATGGGCCCCCTGGAACTGGCGGATTTTGTTGGCCTCGATACGACCTGCGCTATCGCGAATATTATGTTCGAGGAGTATCGGGAAGCGCGGTATGCGCCACCCCCACTGCTGAAGAAGATGGTAATGGCCGGCTACCATGGGCGAAAGTCGGACCGGGGTTTCTACGACTACTCCGGCCCGACGCCGCAGCCGACCGACCTGGGACTGTGATGTGGCTCCGGAAGGCTGGTGCCTGCACGTCTTGACAAACGGGCTGTGCGGTGCTACAAAGATCGAGCCTTTTGATGACCGGCTTATCCCCATGCGAGTTTTGGGCAGGTAGCTCAGTCGGTAGAGCACAGGACTGAAAATCCTGGTGTCGACGGTTCGATTCCGCCCCTGCCCACCATCTATCTTACGCATCAGCAAATCGCCATCCACTATATTCTGTTAGTCTCGATCATGTCCGACAACTATGTTCGCTCCTTCACTCCACGAGGCGGACATTTCGTGCGCCGCCAACAGGACTATGAAAATCGCTTGACACTCCCCAGATGCGGCGATAGGCTTTCGACACTGCGAAGATCCGTGTGGCTTGTCGAATGCGCGGGAGGCACGCTGAGAGCGCCCGTATCGCGCTCATCAGCATGAGGAGGAGAACAATGAGACCATATCGGGAATGTTGGCTCCAACAGGAACACGGTTGGGTCTCGGCTGCGCGATGGACGGTACACCACCGAATCGTTGCTTCTCTGCTCTTTTTGCTGACGCTGCTCCTCGTGCCGGAGGCCTGGGGCGCAGTCCGCTACGTCGCCATGTCCGGCAAGAACAATCCCACCTGCACGCAGGCGGTGCCGTGCCGCACGATCCAGTACGCGGTCGACATCGCCGGCCCCGGCGATACGATCAGTATCGGCAAGGGCAAGTTCCTAGAATCCTTCGGCGTGATCATCGACAAGGACCTGACTATTAACGGAGCGGGCATCTTTTCTACCCGCGTGTTCGGCGGCTGGCCCGGCTACAGCGTCTTCCACATCCAACAAGGGGCCACCGTCACCATCACCCGGTTGGATGTGATGTTTGGACACGCGGACAACGGCGGTGGGATCTCGAACCGTGGCCACCTGGCTATGGAGTATGTTCGGCTCTGGAGCAACAGCGCCAAGATCAATGGCGGAGGCATCTACAACGACGCCGACAGCATGCTCTCGATATCGAAGAGCGAGATCGCGCACAACTCCGCCGGCCGTGCCGGGGGCGGCCTCTACAACCTGGGGATCGTCTCGCTCAACGAGGTCAGGATCGTGAAGAACGACGCGAATATCGCGGGTGGCGGTATCCAGAATGGTGACCTGCTGATCGACGTAGGGGGCGCCTCCAACGCGACCATAGAGCGCTCGGAGATCTCCTACAACGAGCCCTTCGGTATTGACAATGCCGGCTGGATGTCGCTGATCAACACGACAGTGAGCTCGAACGCTGCCGTGGGGATCAATGATGAGGGGGGTCATACGGTTTTGACCCATGTCACGGTTGCCGAGAACGGCAAGGGTCCGACCGACGTCCCATCCGGCTTGCGCTCGGGCTTGGGCGGGACTTACACTTCTGCCGGCGAATTCGCTCTCTTCAACACGATCGTCGCGAACAACGCCACAAAGCAGTGCAACTTGGGTGCAGCTTCCCTCTCCGCCACCGGCAGCCTGATCAGCGACGGCACCTGCGGGTCGTTCTGGTCCGATACCCTGACTGGCGGTACCCTGGTTGGCGTCGATCCCAAGCTCGGGCCGCTCAAGCCGAATGGGGGGTCCACACACACCCACGCGCTTAAGTCCGGCAGCCCCGCCATCGATGCCGGCTTTCCTGGCGCATGCGCGTCAGTCGACCAGCGCGGTGTGTTGCGCTCGATCGACGGCAATGGTGATGGCCAGGTGAACTGCGATATCGGCGCCTTCGAGTACGTACCCCTAAAGCGGGGCTTGCCGACCGATCTCAACCAGTAGGGACATCGAAGCTCTGCCCGCTGCGTGACGCGCCCAGGCGAATTCCTTACTGCCAACTCACGGCTGATCGGTCTCCAATCCGAGTCATACTACCCGGAGGAGTCTAGGTAACTGGGAAAGAATGCTGGGTGAGTCTGGGACGGGCTATGAGGAACTGCCCGCAAGGGATGCAATATTTCTACCGCGGGCTGGCCGATTCAGAAGAGGGCGCCAAAGAACGCGAATTATCCGTAGGGGCGCAATTTATTGCGCCCAAGGCGGGCGTGATGAATCACGCCCCTACACACGGCATCAAACGCGGCTTTGTTTATAGGTCCGAACGTGTTGAGCGATACCGTTTGAGTGCTGGTGGCGGTCCTGGTAGTAGTTCGATGCCCGCCTTCCGGCTCGCTTTGGCGAGTCCGGTGTCCAGCGTGGCCAGCGGCGCGCCGTGACGGATTGCGACGTCCAGGTACGCGGTATCGTATGCGGACAGACCATATTGTCGCGCCAGCGGCAGAATATTACTGACGCTTCTGGCTACCGGTAGCGAGTCCTCATGGATCGTCAAGCCCTCCAGCAACTCAACGAAGCGCCTGATTTCCGATGGGCTGATCCGCTTGCGCCGCTCCGCCACGATCACTGCGTTCGTAATTTCCAGCGGCCACACTGCCGGGACCAGCATCCGCTGTCCTTCAAGCGCAACCAGCACCGCGTCCGCGTACTCGCTCGCCTCATCCGGAAAGCACCAGGCGAGCGCCACGGACGCATCGACGACGATCATCGTCAAAACCGCCTCCCTTCCTCCACCATCTCGCGCACACTCATCGTGTCAGGCTTGACCCGCTTGCGCAGCGCGCGCATCCCGTCGACGATCTCCTGATGTGTCGGCTTCTTCCCTGTTCGTCCAACAGGTACCAGCATTGCCGCCGGAACGCCATGCCGTGTAATGGTGATGGTCTCCCCCTTGCTGACCCGGTCCAACAACTCCGCCAGGTGTGTCTTGGCCTCGAATGCGCCTACGGTGCCCATAGTGTCCTCCGATCAGACTGGTTTAAACTGGTATAATTGTAGCCTGAACAGGCTGCCCGGTCAACCGGGTCAGCCGATAACTCACGATACCGCTTGACGCGCTCCGGCGAATCTCTTACTGTTAGCTCGCGGCTGATCGTTCCGTGGTGGCGCTGCCTAGCCTTTTGACGTATTTGGAGGCCAGTGCAGCAAAGGCGAAAGAGGACAGAGGAAATGCAGCAACATCAAGAGGACGCGGCGAGCTACCGTGGTGCGGGCGTTGACGTTGAGCGGGAAGAGCAGGTACTGTCCCGGGTCATCGAGACGGTGAGCCAGACGTTCGCCTTTGTGCGGGACGTCGGCAAGCCGGTCCTGCCCGTCGGCTTTTTTGCCAATGTTATCGATATCGGTCACGGAATGGGCCTGGCGCTCTCGACCGACGGGGTGGGTACAAAGCTGATGATCGCGCAGATGATGGACAAGTACGACACGGTCGGGATCGACTGCATGGCCATGAATGTGAACGATGTCCTCTGTGTGGGGGCGCGACCGATCGCCTTTCTGGATTATATCGCGGTGCAGCACGCGAACCCCGATCTGATTAACCCCCTGATGTTGGGACTCAAGGAAGGGGCGCGCCAGGCAGGGGTCGCGATCTGCGGCGGTGAGATTGCCCAGGTCCGGGAGATGCTCGCATCCGAGCGGGATGGGTGGGGCTGCGATCTGGTCGGGATGTGTGTCGGGCATGTCCCGCTCGACAAGGTGATCGTTGGAAAGTCGGTGGCGCCCGGCGATGTCATCATCGGCATTCGAAGCAGCGGGATCCACAGTAACGGTCTGACGCTGGCCCGGCAGGTCCTGTTTGCGCAGAACAGGTATACGGTAGACACGAAGTTCGAGGAGCTTGGGCGAACGCTCGGCGAGGAGTTGCTGGAGCCGACCATCATCTATGTGCCGGAGGTGGTTGAGGCGCTCGCGCGGTCGCTCAACATCAAAGGGCTGGCCCACATCACCAGCGATGGGTTGCTGAACCTTTTACGGCTGGACACCGCTTCTCATCCGGTCGGATATGAAATCGACCGGTTTCCGCCGATCCCGCCGATCTTCTCTCTGATCCAGCACGCGGGGGGTATCCCCGATCACGAGATGTTCCAGGTCTTCAACATGGGGGTCGGGTTCTGTGTTGTAATCGCTGAAGCTGATGCGGCGTCGTTTATGGACATCGTCAAGCAACACGGCCGAGAAGCCTTGCAGATCGGGCGCGTAGTGAGCGATCCGGAACATAAGGTTGTCATCCGACCCCGCGGTCTGGTTGGTCAGGGCAATCAATTCTTTCACGTGTAGCCGACGATTCCGAAGCCGTCATTGCCCAGAACGTCTCCTGGGTCATTGCGAGGCGCAGCCGAAGCAATCTCACAGTCGTTCGGGGCAACTACGGTGAGATTGCCGCGCTCCCGTTGGTCGCTCGCAATGACGAGCCAGTGACGGGACGGTCTCTCAACGAACTTTCATGCTCATGGGCGCACCAGCAGCGCATGCGGTATTCCCGCGAAAGTGGGAATCCGGAAGGTCCTGGATCCGGGTCGAGCCCGGAATGACAAGCACTGTGAAAGGACTTATGGGGTACCACAGCGAGCTGCCCTTGTCCCATGACTGGATCCCAGTACCACCGTGAGCGTTCTCGATTTGAAAGCGCAAACGGGTCGTGTTAGGATTGAGTTATCCTTGATAGCGAAAGGGATGGCTCAATGGGACGGGGATTCGGGTCGACAGCTCCGACCGTAGCCCTCATCGCGGCTATCTGCCTGTTGTGGGTCTATCCGTTTTGTTTGTTCCACCAGGCCGGCACCGTCGCGTATCGTTATGTCGCCTCGTCTGAATTCGATCATGGTTCATCCCCTCCGGCCCTGTGCGATGCTCACGTACTCCATGCGGTCGTCACCGGCCAAGAGGTGGGCGCCGATACGAAGGCCGGTCTCAGTCTCCAGAGTTTCCCCCCATCCACAACCCCTCGCGAACAGTTCTGGGTCGTCCGGCACTATGAACTGAGCGGCGCCTTACCGTCCGGCCTCTCATCCGTCTCACTCGCCTCTTCCGTCAGGTTGCACAGCCTGTACGCGGTCTATCAGATCTAATTGCTCTACACGTCTCGTGTAGTATCCCCAACGCTTCTTGACATCATGTCCGAAGCCGTCATTCCCGCGAAGCTTGTCCCCGCAGGCTCTAAGCGGGGAGCGGGAATCCAGGGCGTTCTGGATTCCGGAGCCTGCCCCGGATCCGATCCGGGGCAGGCTCCGGAATGACAAAGTGATCGATAGTGATATCGTCGAGTATGCATAACGTTGTTGATGGGCAATCTATGATGCAAGTAGGGCGACGTGTTGGTATCGCGTTGCTGGCATTCGTCGTTGTGGCGGGCGGATGCGGCAAGCAAGAGACCGCACCTGCGCCGCACGAGACGGGTAAGGCAGAACAGCGCGATGGCCGGGACGAACATCCGCATGGCCAGGCGCCACCTGACGGAGAACACAGGGAGACGGTTGGCGCCGGCGAGGCGTCGGTCGGCGTTCGACTCACCACGGAAGAACGTGAGAACATCGGTCTCAGGACGGAGGTGGCACAGCTCCGGCCGATTGAGGATGTTCGCAAGCTGAATGGGATTGTCAGGCCGCATCCCGACAGAGTGGCGCAGGTGACCAGCCGCGTGCCGGGTATCGTGCTCAGTGTCCATGCGCCGCTCGGCGCCTGGGTCAGGCGGGGCGATGATCTGCTGGATGTGAAAAGCGTCGAGCTGGAACGGTTGGAGTTGAGCCTGATTCAGGCAGAGAATCGGCTGGCGCTAACGAAGATGGATCTGGAGCGAACGCGAGCGCTCGTGGAACGGGAGATCGTGGCCAGAAAGGAGTTGCTGAAGATCGAACACCAGCACCGGGAGATCCTGAACGAGATCGAGAGCCTGACGCGCCAACTGAACTTTCTCGGTCTCCCTCAGCAGGCCATCGCGCGGATTCGTGGGGAGCAGATGATGGCGACGCTGCATCTGCCCGCCCCCATCAGCGGGACGATCGTCGAGCGTAGTGTCGTGATCGGCCAGGCGATTGAGCCTAACATCGCATTGATGAGAATTATTGATGCCTCCATCATGCTGGTCGAAGGGGAGGCCTTTGAAGACATGTTACCTATGTTGCAGCTCGGACAGAAGGTCCGAGTAACGATCGCCGCGTACCCCGATGAGGTCTTTGAGGGGAAAATCAGCTTTATTAGTCCGACGGTCAATCCGACGAAGCGGACTATTCCGGTATGGGCAGAGGTCGTCAATCGGCGGGGGTTGCTGAAACAGGATCTTTTTGCGCAAGTCTACGTGATCGTGGGAGGGCAGCGCGAGAGTCTCACGATTCCAGTTGAGACCCTTATCAGCGCCGAAGGATCAGAGTTTGCCTTTGTCGAACGGGGCGGCGTCTATCTCCGCGCAGACCTCGAACTGGGCAGCCGGAATGACCGCTTCGCTGAGGTCAAGCGAGGTCTCGTCGCCGGCGATCGGGTTGTCACGGACGGCAGCCGTCAACTCTATGCGAAATGGCTCGCCACCCAAGGCAGCGGACCGACGTTGGGCGGACACACACATTGAAATAGGGGATAGGTGTTGGGGGTTGGGTGTTGGGGAACAAGGTCTGGGGTTTTCCTTTGAATCCTACCCCCTATCCCCCAACCCCTAACCCCTGCTTGGAGTGATGATGTTTGCCTGGATTATTGAACGGTCATTGACCAATCGTATCCTCGTAGTGGTCGCCTTCGTGGTGGTGCTGATTGTCGGCCTGTTCACGCTACGCCGGATCACGCTCGACGTCTTCCCCGAGTTCGCTCCACCACAGGTCGTCATTCAGACCGAGGCCCCCAGCCTGCCACCCCAGGATGTGGAGTTGCTCATTACCTTTCCGATCGAGTCCGCTATTAATGGAACTCCGGGGGTGGAGGTGATCCGATCGAAATCGACCGCCGGCTTGTCGAGTGTCATTGTCGTCTTTGAGTGGGGAACGAACATCTACTCGGCGCGACAACTCGTCAATGAACGGCTCCAGGCGGTCAAGGATCGTCTCCCACCGGGAACCAAGAGCCCCATGATGCTCCCGATCACATCTGCGGTGGGCTGGCTGGTCAAATATGCGCTCACGAGCGATAGCGTCTCCCTGATGGACCTTCGAACGATCTCGGACTGGGTGATCCGTAATCGCCTGCTGGCGATTCCTGGGGTAGCGTCAGTGGTCTCCATCGGCGGGGAGGTCAAGCAGTATCAGGTGCTGCTGTCTTCAGACAAGCTGTTTCAATACGGTCTGACCACCAAGGAGATCCTTGATGCCGTCAGACAGGCGAACGTCAGTGTCCCTGGAGGCTTTCTGGTAACGCCGGGCCAGGAGTTCGTCATCACCGGCGCCGGTCGCATCTCGTCGCTTGACGAGCTTCGACAGACTAAGGTGGCAGAGCGGGGCGGGACGCCGATCCGATTGGATCAGGTGGCGACGGTCCGCTTCGGTCCGGAGTTCAAGCGCGGAGACGCCACATGGGAGGGTAAGCCTGCCGTGATCGGTACGGTCTCGAAGCTCTTCGGGGCCGATACCTTGACGGTTACGTACCAGGTGGAGCAGGCGCTGGAGGAGATTCGCAAGACACTGCCGCCGGGGGTCGAACTGAATACGCAGGTCTTCCGTCAGGCGAGCTTCATCGAGTCCTCGATTGCCAACCTGCGCCAGGCGATCCTGGAGGGGGTGGTGGTCGTCAGTATCGTCGTCATCTTGTTCCTCTTTAATGTCCGGGCATCGCTGATCACCTTGACGGCGCTTCCGACCTCGTTGATCTCCGGTGTACTGGTGCTCAAGGCGTTCGGAATCGGCATCAATGCCATGACCCTGGGAGGACTGGCTATTGCCATCGGTGAGGTCGTGGACGATGCGATTGTGGACGTCGAGAATATCGTCCGCCGGCTCAGGCTTAACCAGGAGAAGGTCTATCCCGATCCCCCCTTGAGGGTGATCTATGAGGCGTCGGTAGAGATCCGGCACGCCGTAGTCCATGCCACCTGGATCGTCCTGATCGTTTTTATGCCGATCTTTCTTTTGGGCGGGGTAGAAGGGCGAATCTTCACCCCGCTTGGGCTTGCCTACGTCTCTGCGATCCTCGCCTCGCTCGTAGTGGCAGTTACGTTGGTTCCGGCTTTGGCCGCCATGCTTCTGATCCGTCGCGGGGAGGCCCAACCGGAACAGGAGAGTCTGACCGTCCGGGCCATGAAGCGAGTCTATGAAGCGCTCCTGCGCCCGGCGCTCCACCGACCCTGGAAGGTGATAACTGTCTGTATGCTTCTGATCTCGGCCAGCCTGGCCGTTATCCCGTTCCTCGGCCGCTCCTTTCTCCCCGAGTTTCGTGAAGGGAATTTCATCCTGCAGGTGACGATGTTGCCGGGGATTTCCCTTGCGGAGTCGATGCGCGTGGGGGAGCGCATCGTCCGCATGCTGAAACAGCACCCCGAGGTTGTCTCCGTTTCTCAGCGGGCCGGCCGGGCGGAACTGGACGAGGAGGCGCTGCCGCCGAACGTGAGTGAATTCGATATGGCGATTCGATACAGCACGCGCGATCCGGAGCTGCTGCTCCATGCCATCCGCGAGCATCTCGAAAAGATTCCCGGTGTGGCCACCGTACTGGGCCAGTTCATCGCTCACCGGTTGGACGAGGTCCTCTCGGGTATCCGGGCCCAGATCGCCATCAAGATCTATGGCCCCGACCTGGTTGTCCTGCGAGAAAAGGGGCGGCAGGTCGAGCAGATCATGCGGGAGATCGATGGGGTCACGGACCTGCTCCTCGAACCCCTCATCAATGTTCCGGGGGTACGGATTACAGTCGATCGGGACGAGGCCTCCCGTCTCGGTCTGGACGTCGGCGCTATTCTGGAGATGACCGAAGTGGCCTTCGGTGGGAGATCGGTGTCCCGAGTTGTGGAAGGGCAGCGGGGTTTTGATCTCTTCGTCTGGTTTGACGAGACCTCCCGCAAGGACCGCGCCTCTATGCGCAACCTTTTGATCGATGCGCCGGAGGGACGAAAGGTTCCGCTCCGACTGGTGGCCGACCTCGAGATCGTGAACAGCCCCTTCATGATCAATCGGGAGCGGTTGCAGCGGCGGATTGTGGTTCAGGCGAATGTTGCGGACCGGGATCTGATCAGCGTGATTCATGAGGCCCAGCGTAGGCTCGCCGGAGAGGTTCAGCTTCCTGCCGGCTACTTCATCGAGTACGGCGGGCAGTTTGAAAGTGAACGGGAGGCGGCGAGGGTCCTGATGGTGTATGGCGGGCTTGCGGTGACCGGGATTTTTCTCATGCTGCACAAAGCGTTCGGCTCGTCCCGCGCTGCTCTCCTCGTCATGGTCAATCTCCCCTTGGCCCTGATCGGCGGTGTGGCGGCCATCTTGCTTACGGGGATGGTCACAAGCGTTCCGTCGTTGATAGGGTTCATCAGTGTTTTTGGGATTACCGCCCGCAATGGGATCATCCTGGTCAGCCACTATCGGCACCTTCGATCTGAGGGTGTTGCGAAGGAGGAAGCGATTATCCAGGGGTCGAAGGATCGGCTGGCGCCGATCCTGATGACGGCTGCCTCGACCGCGTTGGGCCTGCTCCCTCTGCTGTTCGGTGAGGCGACCGGAAAAGAGCTGGAGCGGCCGTTGGCTCAGGTCATTCTGGGAGGTCTCTTCACCTCCACCCTCTTGAACATGATCGTCGTGCCGACCCTGTTCATGCGGTTCGGCTGGGAGCGGGAGGAGACCTTCCGACAACAGTTGGCCCTGGAGCGCGGCGACCTGTTCCGACCGGCGGCCGTCGAATCGGATAAGCGATGAACAGATCAGCGCTATGGCCGGTCCTGCTGACAGCCGCCCCGCTGCTTCTTACGGCCGCCACGGCGTGGGGCCATGCCTTCCCCGATCACTCGGAGCCGCGGGTAGGGTGGGCGCTTCAGGCGTCGCCCCCGCGTGTGAGGTTGTGGTTCGACGGAAGGCTGGAACCCGCCTTCAGTCACATCAAAGTGGTCGATATAAACAACCGGCAGGTCGATAACGGGGACGGGGGCGTGAATCCTGCCGACCACACCGTCTTGGAGGCATCTCTTCCGTCCCTGCCCGCTGGGCGATACGGGATCGTGTGGAGCGTTGTCGATCACGACGGCCACCGCACCAAAGGCGATCTTTCGTTCAGCATCGGGCCTGGCTCTTACGAGCGACCACGAGCCACCAGCACGCCCGCCACGCTTCCGCAACTCTTTGTCCGCTGGATAAACTTCATTGGGCTCTCGATGCTGATCGGCGTGCTGGCCTTTCATCTGCTCATCATTCGGTCGGTTACGCTCCCGCGTCAGGAATTCGAGACGGTTGAGCAACCGTTCCGGCGCCTGGGGCTGAGTGCTATTATGCTGGTGGCGTTGGCGAGTGTCGGCGAACTCGTTTTAAGGACGCAGATGATGAGCGAGAGAGGGTTGGCCGAGATTCATGCTAGCCTCCCGGTGGTGCTCAGGCAGACCCATTTCGGTGCGGTATGGCTGGTCCGGATGGGCCTTATTGGGCTCCTGACCCTCGTGTGGGGACTCAGGCGGACGACTGCGCCGCAGAGCGAGCGAGCCATCATGTTCTCCCTTGTCGCAGCCGCGTTCATCGCCCTGACGACGACCCTGTTCGGGCATGCCGCACACTGGGGAGACCTGTCGATGCCGGTCCTTATCGACTGGATCCACCTGGTTGCGGTCTCCATCTGGACCGGCGGACTCTTTACGTTGGGATTTCTGTTCCAGCGTTTCGTCGCGCCTTCCGGGGCGGAGGAGGTGGCGCACGGCCTCGCGGCAGTAGGCCGTCCTTTCTCGAGGATGGCCGCCTACTGCGTGTTTACACTGTTCGTGGCGGGGCTCTTCAACGCTTGGCTGCAGGTGGCGTCGCTGCCGCCGCTCGTCACTACCCCTTATGGATTGACGCTCGTTGCGAAGATCTGCTTGATGGGGCTCATATTGGTCCTGGCGGCCGTAAACAGGTATTATTTCCTACCGCTTATGCGAGACCCTGGCGGCGTGGGGAGCCATCCACTGGCGAACATGATAGATCGTCTTGGTGGGGCCTGGCTTGTCGGAACGGGACGCGACCGAGCCGCCGCGGGCCGACGGCGCCTGCGCCAGTTCATGCGGTTGGAGTGGATCCTGGTGATCGCCGTCCTGGCCCTGGCGGCGCTTCTGACGCATCTGCCGCCGGCCCGCCACCTCCTTGCCCGGCAGCATCTTGAGCAGCACATTCCGCATTAGCCCGACCGATTCAAGAGACCAAAGGCGCTTTTGACGAAGACCGACAACATGTGATAAATTGAGTGAGTCCGACCAATCAGCAATCAGGCGTTGTGGTCTCTGCGAGACAGTCATCAGCTATCAGCGGATGTCAAAGGAGGGACGGAATGAGAATCGGCGGCAGGACTGCTCGGCGATCCCTTGCGCTGACCGTGATCGGTGGGGCAGTGGTGCTGTGGGGCTGCTCGGGTATACATCTCAGACCGGAATCTTACGATTGGGTTGTCGGTGAGCGGACGGCGCCCGCTGCGGTGAAGGCGGCCAGGGCGGCTATCGCTGAGGCTGAGGCGGTCGGCGCGACGCACCAAGCTGCGGCCCAGTACCCCATGGCGAAAGCGAGGGAGTACATCTTCCTGGCTGAGGATGAGTTATCGGATCGCGACTTTGCGGCGGCCGAGACGGCGGCCGGGATCGCGCTGGCGGCTGCCCAGGAAGCGAAGGCGATGGCGCAGCGCGGAAAATAGGCTGAGGGCCGGCAGCGATACACTGACACTGCCTCAAGGGGAGGGGGCTCGACCATGAACGGGAGTCGAAAGGGGGGCCGGGCAATCCGGTTGACGCTGCTGACGGTGTCCGTGGCTGTGATCATGGCGGGGTGTGCGACCACACAGTCGTACCAACCGGAGATCGACAGTATGAAGAGGGCGCTTGCCGAGGCAAAGGCGGCGGGCGCCGAGACGCGCGCGCCTCGGGAATACGCGGCGGCCGAGGCGTGTCTGGATTGGATGACTCACGAGGCGACGGAATTTCGTCCATTTGCGGATCCTGACGCCCGCATACACGGCAGGTGCCAGGCCGCCTTGACGGCGCTGGGGGATCGAATGGCTGCCCCGCCGGTGACGCCGCAGCCCAAGATCGCCCAGGCGGAAGGAGCAGCGGAGGCGATCTCGCCTCCGGTGACGCCGCAGCCGGAAACCGTTCAAGCGGCGGAAGAAAAGGCATCGCCTTTGCAGGATATCTTTTTCGACTACGACAAATCGTCGATTCGGGCGGACATGAAAAAGAGCCTCACTGAGAACGTTCGATGGTTAAAGGCCAATCCGTTGGCCTCGATTATTATCGAGGGCCACTGTGACGAACGCGGAACCGTAGAGTACAACCAGGCGCTTGGGCAGCGACGAGCGACGTCGGTCAAGAACCATCTGGTCGCCGCCGGGATCGACGTCAAACGGATCAAGATCGTCAGTTATGGGAAGGAGCGGCCCTTTGTGGAAGGCCACGACGAGTCGGCCTGGCAACAGAATCGGAGGGCCCATTTCGTCCTGCAGTAATCTATCCCTCTTCCAGACAACCGCTCCGCCTGCCGTCATTCGATCGGGTCACCACCAGTCTGCGATAGGTTGCCGATGCACGAACAGATGATCTATGCGACGTATGACGAGATGCAGGCGGAGCTTCTCCGCCTGCATCTGGAGTGCCATGGCGTTCCGTGCCGGCTCCGATCTATGCGGGTCGGCGGCTTTCATGGGATTACCTTCGGTCCGCTTGCGGAAATCTGGCTGATGACCTCGACTCCGTACGCCGTCAAAGGGAGGCGGCTGATCGAGCAGGCGACCATGCGCGGATCGCTCTCCCTCCTGCCTGGGGGCGTCGAACAATCGAAATGACGGTCGACGCTGGAAAGCTCAGGAGTCTGCCTGAACTGGCGGCCATTGTCACACGACGGCGAGCACTGGGGGAGCGGGTGGTCTTCACCAACGGCTGTTTTGATCTGCTCCACCGGGGACACACCCGTCTGTTGCAGCAGGCGAGGGCGCTGGGCGACCTGTTGATCGTTGGGCTGAACAGTGACGCGTCGGTTCGTCTGCTCAAGGGCCCGTCCAGGCCGGTGCTCTTGCAGGATGAGCGGGCTGAACTGCTCTCGGCCCTGTTCTCGGTCGACTACGTGGTGATCTTTGAAGAGGCCGACCCCGGCCGTATCATCGCCGCACTACAGCCCGATGTCCTGGTCAAGGGCGCCGACTGGACCATGGATAAGGTTGTCGGCCGAGAGACAGTGGAGCGAGGCGGCGGGCAGATCGTGACGATCCCGTTGGTAGAGGGCTGTTCGACAAGCCGTATCGTGCGTCGTATCATAGAGACGGCGCTTCCGCACCGGGCTGAGAGCTGACCGTATGGCCATACGATCGTTAGAGTCGTCGGAAGATCTGCTGATCCCTGAGATCGCTGAGATTGCGGATCGACTGGACAGCGGGGACGAGACGCTGTCGGTCACCGGTCTATTTGGGGCCTCAAAGGCGTTGATCCTTTCCCGGCTCGCCCGACGGGTGCGACGTCCGCTCGTCATCGTGGTCTCGTCATCTGCCGAGGCCGAGGTGTTGGCGAAGGATTTGCAGCTCTTCTGCCGCAGCTCGGTAGGCTTCTTGCCTGAACGTGATGAGGACCCGGAGACCAGGTATCAGCGGATCGCCTGCCTCGCGGGTCTTGCGACCAAGGCGCTGGATCTTACGGTGGTCTCTCTTCGCGCCGCACGCGAACGCCTGTCGTCCCCGTCGGACCTTCTGGGAACTGCCGTCACACTGTGCGTCGGACGTCTTATCGCACGGGAAGAACTGATTACCGCCTTCGAGGCGGGCGGGTACCGGCGAGTGCATCAGGTAACGGAGCGCGGTGAATACAGCCTGCGTGGGAACCTGCTCGATCTGTTCCCTCTGACACCCGATCTGAGTCGTGGCGAGGCATCGGACCTGCCCGTGCGCGCCGAATTCTTCGGTGACGAACTGCTTGAGCTCCGTGCATTCGATCCGGACACTCAGCGGTCGGTCCGCTCCGTCGAACAGGTGCCCGTCCTACCCGTAAGAGAAGCGCCATCGACCGGTGGCATGGGTCTGCAGGTCGTGGAGGCGACGGCCGATCTTCTGCAGTATGTGTCGCCTGATGCGCTATGGGTCCTGGTCGATCCGACCGGGCTTCGATCTGCAGCGGACGATGCCGCGTCGCCCACCTCCCTCCTCGACTGGCGCGACGTGGAGCAGAGGCTCGCCGTGAGACCGCGGATCTTTGTGGAAGAGCTGTTCCCGGCTCATCGGCTTGGAGAAGAGACGGTTGTGAGCGTTCAAGTGCGGACGATCTCGGCCTATCACGGACGCATGACAGAGGTCGTGCGGGACCTCAAGGAATGGCGTCGGCAGGGTCGACGAATTCATCTGGTGTGTCGGAGCGAGGCCCAGGGTCGGCGCCTGGCCGACGTCCTGAACGAACACGACGTCGCGGCCTCTGTGGGTGACGGAATGGCGTTGTCTGGCGAGATCATCATTCTGTCTCGCGGGCTCAGCGGCGGCTTCCACCTGGATGAGGCGTTGCTGACCTATGTGACCGAGGCCGAGATCTTCGGGACCCGCCACATCCCGCCCCGCCGCTCGCGACCCAAGGAGGTCTCCCCCCTTGCCTCCTACCAGGAGTTGACGTACGGCGATTTCGTTGTTCACGAGGATCACGGGATCGGCGTCTACAAAGGACTGCGGCAGCTTGCGGTGGGCGGGACCGAGGGGGACTACCTGCTCATCGTCTATGCCGATCACGCCAAGCTCTATGTGCCGACCGGCAAACTGCATCTGATCCATCGGTATGCGGGCGCCGACGGCAATCCACCCCCCCTCGACCGATTGGGGGGCACCTCGTGGGCCAAGGCGAAGGAGCGGGTGAAGGCGTCCGTCCGCGAGATGGCTCAGGAGTTGCTCGCGCTGTATGCGGCCAGACAGGTGATCAAGGGGCATGCGCTGTCGCCCGATACGCCGTGGCAACGGGAGTTCGAGGCCGGATTTCCATATGAGGAGACGCCTGATCAGCTCCAGGCGATCGCCGATGTCAAGGCCGATATGGAACGGGACCGGCCGATGGACCGCCTGATCTGCGGCGACGTGGGCTACGGGAAGACCGAGGTCGCGATGCGGGCCGCCTTTAAGACGGTCATCGCCGGGAAGCAGGTGGCGGTCCTGGTGCCGACCACGGTCCTCGCCCTCCAACATACGCAGACCTTTACCGAGCGGTTCGGCGGCTTCCCGGTCAAGGTCGAGATGTTATCGCGTTTCCGCAGCCGCAAGGAGCAGCGCGACATCCTGCGTGGCGTGGGCGAGGGAACCGTCGATATCGTGATCGGCACCCATCGTCTGCTGCAAAAAGATGTTCACTTTCGAGACTTGGGGCTGTTGGTGGTGGATGAAGAGCATCGCTTCGGCGTCGCGGCCAAGGAGCGCATGAAGCAACTGCGACGGCAGGTCGATGTCTTGACACTGACCGCCACCCCGATTCCGCGAACCCTCCACATGTCGATGCTGAGGGTTCGGGATATCAGTACCATCGAGACCCCGCCGGAGAACCGCCTGTCGATCAAGACGACGGTCGCCAGGTTCGACCCGGTTCTCATCAAAGAGGCGATCGAACACGAGCTGGACAGAGGGGGACAGGTCTTCTTTGTCCATAACCGCGTCGAAACTATCCAGCGCGTTGCGCGTCTGATTACGCGGTTGGTCCCAGAGGCGAAGCTTGCCGTGGCCCACGGCGAATTGCCGGAAGAGCGTCTGGAACGGATCATGTGCGACTTTTACGACGGCAAGTGCAATGTCCTGCTGTGCACCACGATTATTGAATCCGGCCTGGATGTGAGTACCGCCAACACCATCATCATCGATCGGGCCGATGCCATGGGGCTGGCGCAGCTCTATCAGCTTCGTGGACGGGTCGGTCGGGACAAACATCGTGCGTACGCCTATCTCCTGGTCCCGAAGGAGGCGGCGCTGTCCGAGGTGGCCAAGAAGCGGCTCCAGGTCATTGCGGAGCTGACCGAACTGGGCGCCGGATTCAAGGTAGCGGCGAGGGACCTGGAAATCAGGGGCGCGGGCAATCTGCTTGGACCGGAGCAGCATGGTCAGATCGCCGCCGTGGGCATCGATCTGTACTGCCGACTGATCGAATCGGCGGTCAAAGAGTTAAAGGGTGAAGCGGCGGTCGAACCGGTCGAACCCTCCATCAGGCTGGAGGCGGACGGCTACCTACCGGAGACCTATGTAGAGGATCCCAATGTTCGATTCCGGCTCTACAAACGGGTGGCGGCGCTCTCGGCGCCTCAGGAGATCTCGACCTTTCGGGAGGAGTTGGTCGATCGCTTTGGCGAGCCTCCCCGTGAGACCGAACGGCTGTTGACCGCTATGACGCTCAGGATCGCGGCTCGGACACTCCATATCCGAGAGGTTGACGCCGCGGGGAAGACGATTCGCATCGTATTTGACGAGGCGCCGCCCCTGGCTTCGGACAAGGTCGCCGCATTGCTGCGCGAAGAGCGCGGTCGGCTGCGCTACATCCCGAAATCCCCCCACCCCCCCTTTACCAAAGGAGGGCACGGGGGGATTTGCGGTGCGGGGTACGACACGCTGGAATACGCGGCAGACGACAACGATAAGGTTGCGACGGCGCAGATGCTGTTGTCGCGGCTTGAGGGGTGCCGATGAACAGCGTCAGGCGTCAGGCGTCAGGCGTCAGGCGTCAGGATGTGTTCGGGGCATTCCTACACCCTACACCCTACACCCTACACCCTACCTTTGTGATTGTTGTCGTCTTTCTGCTCAGTATCTTCGCAGCGTCGGGCGCCGAAGCGGTGATCCTTGATCGCGTCGTTGCCGTGGTGAACGATGACGTCATTACGTTGACCGAGGTGCAGGAGGAAGGACTTCAGGCGATCCGAAAAATCGTCGAGAATACGTTGGGGATGGAGCGGGAGCGACAGCTCCGCAGCACCGAACAACAGATTCTGGATGAGTTGATTCTCAGACGGCTGCAACTGCAGGAGGCCAAGAAGGAGAACATTGAGGTTACCCCAGCAGAGACTCAGACCGCTATTGAGGAGCTGAAGAAGCGTAACGGTTTGAGCGGCGACGAGGATCTCAGGGCCGCGCTGTCGAGAGAACTCCTGAGTGAAGAGCAGTTTCGGAGGGGAATTACTGAACAGGTGCTGCTGACGAAGCTGGTGTCCCGGCGGGTACGGTCCAAGGTTGTGGTGCTTGACGAGGAGGTCCAGCAATATTACGAGCAGCGGCAGGATCAATTCACGGAAATCCCACAATTCAAGATTCGCCATCTCCTTGTGACTGTCTCGCCTCAGGCGACACCTGCCGATCAATCGCGGGCCAGGAAACGGATCGAGGAGGCGCAGGCGCGTCTGAAGATGGGGACCGATTTTTCCACGGTTGCCAAACAATACTCGGAAGGTCCGCTGGCATCCTCGAGTGGCGAGGTCTGGACCATGAAGCGTGGAGAGCTTGCGCCGGAGCTGGAAGAGGCTGCGTTCGCCCTGCCGGTCGGCCAGCCCAGCGACATCATTACGACCTCGGCCGGTTTTCACCTTATTGTCGTCGAAGAACGCGTTCCCGGCCGAACCCTGTCATTCGACCAGGTGAAGGAGCGTCTGCGCGCCATTCTATTCGACCAGAAGACCGAGGCGAAATTCAAGGAGTGGATCGAAGGCCTGAGGACGAAGGCCAACGTCGAGGTAAAATTGTAGGGATGGGGCTTGCTCTATCCGAGGCGGGCGCAGCAAGCAGCGCCCCTACGTTCCATCCTTGGCGACCTTTCTGAGCCGTTGCTTGAGTAGAAGTCGCTTTGCCGTACTCAGATGGTCGATAAACAAGATGCCGTCCAGGTGATCGATCTCGTGCTGGAGGATCCGCGCCAGCAGGTCGGCCCCTTCCAGGACGAGTTCCCGTTCCTTCCGATCGTAACCCTTCACGATCACCTGTTTGAATCGTGAGACCGGCTCATTCAGGTCCGGGATACAGAGACACCCTTCTTCATCCACAATCTGTCCTTCGCCGGAGACCAGCACCGGATTGATCAGGACTGTGGGCCGATGGGACGTACGGTCGTCCGACGGATCCAGGACAATAACCCGCTGAAGTATGCCGACTTGCGGGGCAGCCAACCCCATTCCTGGAGCCGCATACATGGTCTCCACCATGTTATCGATGAAGCGCTGCAGTTCGCCATCGATCGACGTGATGGGCAACGACTTCTTTCGAATAACGGGGGAAGGATAAAGCAGGATCGGCAGCGTCGCCATATGTTTTTCCTTATGTCAAGCCGAGTGCAAGATCGGCATCGGCGTTTAACGCAAGCGAGGCGTGCTCGCCGTGCAAGAGGCGACGGTAACCGGCGGCCGCAATCATGGCGGCGTTGTCGGTGCAGAGAGACGGCCTGGGATAGTAGACCTCAATACCCTCCGCCGCCGCACACGCTAAGAGCTTCGATCGGAGCCTGCCGTTACAAGCCACCCCTCCGGCCAGGACAAGACGGCGAGACCCTGACGCCAGCGCCGCTGCCAGGCTGACGCGAGCCAGCACATCGACGACTGCCTCCTGAAATCCCGCGCAGATGTCCGCCACCAGACTAGGGTCTAGGGTCAAGGGTTTAGGGTTTAGGGAACGACTTTCTGAACCCTGAACCCTATACCCTATACCCTTCACGTAATTGACGACGGCGGTCTTAAGGCCGCTGAAACTGAAATCGTAGACGCCTTGCGAAGGAGCCGGCCTCGGGAATCGTATCGCATCAGGATCGCCCTTTCCGGCCCACTCTTCGATTCGCGGTCCGCCCGGGTAGCCGAGGCCGAGCAGCTTCGCCACCTTATCGAACGCCTCTCCGGCCGCATCGTCCCTGGTTCGACCGAGCAGCCGATACTCACCGGGGGCTGAGGCCAGATAGAGGTGGGTGTGGCCACCCGATGCGATGAGGCCGGTGAAGGGGAACGAGAGGCCCTCGTGATCCAACAGGGCGGCGTAGAGATGCCCTTCCAGGTGGTTGACGGCGACCAGCGGAAGACGACGGGCGAAGGCCAGCGCCTTTCCGAAACAGAGACCGACCAGCAGGGACCCGATCAGCCCCGGTCCGGCTGTCGCTGCCATCCCATCAAGATCGTCAAGACCGATCCGTGCCCTGGTCAGCGCCTCCTGGACGACCGGCCAGACAGCCTCTATGTGGCGACGAGAGGCCAACTCAGGGACGACCCCGCCGTAGGGGGCGTGGAGAAGATCCTGAGAGGCGACGACCGAAGAACGGATGCGCCGGCCGTCTTCAAGGACGGCGGCTGCCGTCTCGTCGCACGATGTTTCAATGCCAAGCGTCAGATGTGCCATTACCGTACGGATTCCGGTATCCGACTCCCTACACCCGCCATCTTACCCGGCGCTCCCCTTTACGAACCCCTTCTCAATGATCTGAGTGGCCTTGAGAATCTCCATTGCCCGCTTCAACTGGATGTCGGTGGCGGGATCGGGCCCCTCGCGCTTGCCGATCTGAAGCGTCACGTCCCCCTCCTCTTCCGAGATCTTCTTCTCCTCCCGCCGCTCGGGCCGCTCTCTGCTCATTTCACCCTCTTTGTCCTTATCGCCAGGCCCGCTTGGCGCCTTTGCCAGGGTGGGTCGCGGGACCTCTACAATAATGTCAGGGACGAGTCCGGTGCCATGGATTGATCGCCCATTCGGCGTAAAGTACTTTGCCGTGGTCAAACGCAGACCTGATCCATCGCTCAGCGGAACCACCGTTTGCACCGACCCCTTTCCAAAGGTCTTGGTTCCGAGGATGACTGCCCTCTTCCAGTCCTGAAGTGCGCCTGCAACGATCTCGGAGGCGCTGGCTGAGCCTCCATTTACCAACACGACGATGGGGATCTTGGGAATCTGAGCCTCACGTTCGGCCGAGAAACGGAGATCCTGATTCTTGAGCCGACCCTGGGTGTAGACGATGAGTTGCCCATGATCCAAAAACAGATCGGCCACCTGGACGGCCTGATTCAGGAGGCCGCCGGGGTTGTTGCGGAGATCCAGCACCATTGCAGACATGTTGTTCTGCCCTAACTGCTCGATCGCCTTCAGGAGGTCCTTGCCGGTCCGCTCCTGGAATGCGCTGATCCGGACATAGGCTATTCCATCGCCAAGGTCTTTGGTCTTGACACTTTTGACCTCGATAATCTCCCGAACCAGCGTCAGCTCGAACGGCCCCGGGGAATCCTCACGGAGAATGACCAGGGCGACGCTTGTGCCCTTTGGCCCTCGGAGCTTTTTGACCGCCTCCATGAGGGTCATATCTTTGGTTGGATTTCCGTCGATCTTTACGATCCGGTCGCCGGGGTGAATCCCGGCCCGATCGGCCGGCGTCCCTTCAATGGGCGCCACCACCGTCAGCATTCGATCCTTGACGGTGATTTCGATCCCCAGGCCTCCGAATGAGCCATGAGTTTCAACCTGCATCTCTTTGAAGATATCGGGAGCCATGAATGCGCTGTGGGGGTCGAGCGACTCCAGCATTCCTTTGATGCCGCTGTAGATCAGATCGCGGGGTTTCGTCTCATCGACGTAATTCGCCTGGATCAACGACAGAACCTCAGCGAAGACCTTGAGCCGTTCATAGCTGTCCTCGACCGCCGTGACCTCATGGTGGCCGCCGCCACCGATGACCAAGAGCACCAGGGTCAATACGATGACCACATACTTTCGTCCTCTCTGAAACCGACCTCTAAATCTCATTGATTCCTCCTCAAAGACTGGGTAGAGGGTATAGGGGATAGGGGATAGGGTGTAAGAACTCCTGCTGACGTCACACCTTTAACCCTGGACCCTCTATCACATGGGGGCAAGCCATGCGACGGGATCCTGAGGCCCGCCCCGATACCGAACTTCGAAATAGAGTTGTGATCCGTTCGCCGATCCCGTGTGACCCACCACTGCGATGCGCTGTCCCTTCGTCACCCGATCGCCGACCTTGACGAGGATCTCCGCAGCGTGCGCATAGACAGTATAATACCCATCGCTGTGGTCGATGACGATCATGCGGCCATATCCCCTGAACCAATCGGCGTATACGACAACGCCGTCGAAGACCGACACGATCCGTTGTCCCTCCGGCGCCGTGATCTCGATACCGCGGTTGAAGGTGACCGTCCTGTATCGTGCGTGCTCCTGACGGCCGAACGTCGAGGCAAGCGCGCCGGACGTCGGCCAGGGCAGACGACCCTTAAGCGATGCAAACGGCCCATTCGACTCGTCAGGCGGCCCGGGTGTCTGCGACGGCACGCGAAGCGGTGTCCGCCCGACCTGCGGCCGCTTCTGTCGCTGCAAGCGGGCGATGAGACGCTGAAGCTCGCCGGCTGCCGATTCCAGTTCCCGCACCGCTGCCAGATGACCTTGCTTCTCTTCTTGTACCTTGACCAACAATACGCGTCTGGCCTGCTGCTCACGCAGGATCTCTTGCCGTTTTTTCGCGACGGCCTGTTGACCCATCGTCAGCTCAGTCCGCGAACGTTCCAGTTCGGCTTGCTGACGCCCCAGCGTGTCGAGGGTCGCCGTATAGTTCGCCGCCATACGCTGGTCCTGATTCGCGATGGTTGCGAGGTATCGGATACGGCGTTCGGCACCCGATATATCCTCTGAGGATAGGAGGGCCTGAATATACCCGTGCTGTCCCTGCTTATAGATGGCGCGAACCCGTTTCCGGAACAGGTCCTGAATATAGTCGAGGTGAGCCCTCGTCAATCTGATGTCGCGCTCCGTCGTTTGTAGCCGTTCCGTACTCGCCTTCAGCTTCGTCTGGAGCGCCTTCAGCTCCCTTCCTTTCTGCTGAAGCTCCCGATCGATTCGGTCCAACTCATCGGACAGTGTCCGCTCTTTCCGCGCGACCTGCTGCGCGCGCTTACGCTCATGGTCCAGCTCTTTTTGCACCCGGCTCAGTTCTTCGCGCTTCTCCCGGAGGCGTGACGAGGGCTTGGACTTCGTGCCGGCCGCCAGACTACACGGAGGACCGACAAGCAGTGCGGCAACAACAGCGATCACCCGCAGGATACGAGGCGAACGAGCCATGGCTCTGTTCCAGTCGCTGCCCACTACATCTTCAGGAAGCGGCTGACGGCCATTGAGCTGCCGAGCGCGCCGGTCAGCGCACCACCACCGACCAACCCGATCATCATCGACGACTCCAAAAATCCCGGACCCGCCGCTCGCAAGAAGAGCGGAGAGGCGATATGAAAGGTCGGCGTGACGTATCGGTAGGCCGCAAACAGGATACCCAGCGCAAGTCCGGCGCCGAGGCCGCCCTGAAGCATCCCCTCCACCAGGAAGGGGGCGCGAACGAACGCCTTGGTGGCGCCGACAAGGCGCATGATCTCGATCTCCTGCGCGCGCGCGTAGACGGCAAGTCGAATGGTATTCGATACGATCATTGCCGACCCGAGCGTCAGCACCGCACCGATAATGGTGCCGAGCAGCTTGATGAGTTGCGCAGCCTGTGACATACGCTCGACCCACTCCTGCCCGTACTGAATCTCCTCCACGCCCTCGAGGCGGCCCAGATATGCGCTCAATCCTTTGAGGGCCTCCGGGCTTTGATACCCCTCATGAATCTTCAGTTGGAAGGACGCAGGCAGCGGATTATCCCCCAGACCCTCGAGGAGACTTTCCTGCCCTTTCAGCTCTCGACGGAAGTTTACGAGCGCCTCTTCCTTCGTCGTAAACGTAAAGGCCTTCACGGCCGCCTCGTTCTCGATCCTTCGCTTCAATATGTCCATCTGCAGAGGCGTAATCTGGTCGTCGAGAAAAACAGAGACCTGAAATTGTTCCTGCCACTGTGCAACCAGTGCGTTGACATGCTGGATCAACAGGACAAAAATGCCGATGATAACAAACGATACCGCGATGCTGGTGATCGACGCCAAGCCGCCCCACCCGGCCCGAACCAGGTTCGTGAGGGCATACGTCAACAGATATTTCAGCTTCTCACTCATCCGTTCGACATCCTATCCCAGACCATTACGTTGAATCGGATCCGTCGGCCGATTGACCTGCGGCCATTCCCCAACAATCCTGCCTTGTGTGAGGAACACCGTTCGGCAGCCCGCCTCCTCTGCCAGCGCGAGATTGTGGGTGGCTACCAGAACCGTCGTCCCCTGCGCATTGATCTCAAAGAGGAGTCGCAGGACGTCCGCAGTCAACTCGGCGTCCAGATTCCCCGTCGGCTCGTCGGCCAGAAGAATCAGCGGGTCGTTCATCAGTGCTCTGGCCATGGCCACCCGCTGCTGCTCGCCACTCGACAGCCTGTATGGCATCATCTGGGCCTTGTGAGACAGCCCCACCAGCTTCAGCAGTTGCGCAACCTTACTCCGGGCGTGCAGCGTTGTCATACCGACCACCTTGGCAACCAGGGTAAGGTTCTCCTCGACAGTTCGATCGCGAAGGAGTTTGAAATCCTGAAAGACGACCCCCAGGGTCCGCCTCAGTTCCGGAATACCCCTCGGTTTCATGCGGACAATATTGCGGCCGTTGACGAGGATCTGGCCGGAGGTGGGAGGCTCGTCGCAAAAGATCAAGCGGAGTAGCGTGCTTTTTCCGGCGCCATTCGGACCGGCCAGGAAGACCATCTCCCCTTTGTGAATATGCAGATCGATGTCGACCAGGGCCTCCAGATCTTTTCCAAACGTTTTGTACACATGGAACATCTGGATCATGGCGAAACGGCCCCAGACAACCTCCTTGCGTCTTCTGCCCCGCCGGCCCGCCGCCGAACCATACACGCGGGGCGCTTCTCACATCTCCTCGCGGATTCACGTTAACTCGTTTTTGTGGCAAATGCAATCACAAATCTCGGTCCTTTGACGGTCATTGCGAGCGACCACCGGGAGCGCGGCAATCTCAGCGTTTTTGAAGCCGTGAAGAACGGTGAGATTGCTTCGGTCGTTATGCTCCCTCGCAATGACCGATACGGGAGACTGTCGGAACAATACCGCGGGGGACTTTCACATCGACACGTTCAGCCGGTGGGTGATCCTGCAGCTCGCTGCTGTTTCGCAAGATCGCGGAGGGTCTGGAGATTTCGCCGATCCGCCGTGAGGAAATCGCCCTCCTTCGGGGTTTCGATAATCATCGGGATTCCGTGTAGACGGGGATCGGTGATCAGGGAACGGAATGCCTCGAGGCCGATCGCACCCTCTCCAATGTGTTCGTGGCGGTCCACACGGCACCCCAACCCCTTCTTCGAGTCGTTCACGTGAATGACCTTGAGCGATGAGAGACCGACGATCCGGTCGAACAGATTCAACGTATCGTGGTATTGGTGCGGCGTCCGGATATCATAACCGGCTGCAAACAGATGACAGGTATCCAGACAGACACCGGTCCGCTCCGGCAGACCGATCTGGTCGAGCAGTGCGGCGATCTGCTCGAAACGATACCCCAAGGTCGTGCCTTGACCGGCGGTAGTCTCGAGTACTACCCGTACCCGATAGCCCTCCGTCCGATTCAGCAGTTCCCGAACACTATCTACTGCCTGCCGTATGCCTGCCGCTTCGCCGGCCCCGATGTGGGCCCCCGGGTGAATGACCAGGTATGGGATGTCCAGCGCTTCAGCGCGCTCCAACTCTTCCAGGCAGGCCGTAATCGACTTCTGATGTAACGCAGAATCGGTGGAGGCCAGATTGATCAGGTATGCCGCGTGGGCGACGGCCGGCGCAATGGCAGCGGTCTGAAGGTTCGTACGAAATCGGTCGATTTCTTCAGGAGGTAAGGATCTCGCCCGCCACTGGTTACTGTTTTTTGTAAAGAGCTGGATCGTCCGACAGCCGACCTGCCGGCCTCTCAGGGGCGCCAGATCGACCCCTCCCGCGATCGACATATGCGCGCCGAGGATCAGGTCGTCGGGCTGGATACGCGGTCGCTGCTGTGGTGTCATCTATTCGGAGAGTCTGACTGCGGCGACGCGATGAGACCGCAGCGAGCAGGGTCAATGGAGGCGGAACCGTTCAGCCAGGAGTCTCCGGAAGCGGGGCTGATAGATCAGATCGAAGGCCAGCTCCTTCCCGGGAAAGAGGCGAAGCGCCAACTCCCTTGTTGCGACGACCATCTGCGAGGCCTCCTCCAACGACAGTGTCGTCTGGCTGATCGTACTCATAGTAAGGTTGATTACCAGCCGAAGCTGTCGCAGCTTTCTCTCCTCTTCCTTAAGCTCTTCCGGGGTCGGCATGACTGCTCCTGCATCGTTATCCTCCTGTTATCATAGCAAAGGGCGCGACCGATTCCAAGGATCGTGACGAACAGTACATTATCACCCACCTGCCGCCGCAGTTTGGGGTTGACGGCGTCATTGCGGCCGTCTTACCATGCGGCTGCTGACCGAACAAGCATACGGAAACGAAAGGAGGACGGATCGATGGAGATTCGGATCGAGCATCACCCTTCCCCGGACCGACTTGCCGCGCTTACGGTGCAGAGTTGGCCGACCTGGAGCAAAGAGGTCTCGATCTTCCCCTGGAGCTACGACAGCACCGAGACCTGCTACTTCCTGGAAGGGGATGTCATTGTGACACCAGATGGCGGAGAGCCGGTGCGGGTCGGCAAAGGCGATCTGGTCGCGTTCCCGGCTGGGATGACCTGCACCTGGGACATCCGCCGCCCCGTCCACAAGCATTATCGATTCGACTGAACCCGCCCGCGAGAGGGGACCGGCATGGCGCGCATCCTGGCGGTCGGTACTGCCACGCTCGACTACATCTTCACGCTTGCGCACTATCCTGATGAGGATGCCGAACTTCGCGCGAAGGGATTGCGCGTCAGCCCTGGCGGCAATGCCGCCAACACCCTGGTTGTCCTGAGTCAATTGGGTCATACGTGCGCTTTTGGGGGGGTGTTGGCGGATGGCCCGGAGGCCGCTCTAATTCTTGAGCGCCTGGTGCGCCATCGCATCAACCTGACCGCCTGCCGCTCTGTTCGAGGCCGACCGCCGATCTCCTGTGTTCTGCTGAGTGTCGAAGGCGGCTCGCGGACCATCGTGCACTATCGAGACCTGCCGGAGTATAGCGATGATGACTTCCGTCGGATTGATCGCGCGCCGTTTGACTGGGTCCATTTTGAGGCCCGCGACGGGCCGGAAACGGTTCGTATGGTCCGCAAAACCCGCGAGAACAGTCCGAACCTCCCGTGCTCGGTCGAGGTGGAGAAGCCGCGTCCCGGGATCGACGCGGTCTTCTCGGACGCAAACGTACTGATCTTTTCGCGCGCGTATGCCGCCCATTGCGGGTTCGATACACCCCATCCCTTCCTGCTGGCAATGCGGGAGCAGGCGCCGCAGGCTGACCTGGTCCTGCCATGGGGCAAGGAGGGCGCCTATGGTCTTGATCGGCGAGGAGCGATTCACCACGGTCCTGCGTCTCCTCCGATCGAGGTCAAAGATACGCTGGGCGCGGGGGATACCTTCAACGCGGGGCTGATCGATGCCTGTCTCAAAGGCCTTGGTATGGATGACGTGCTCTTACGCGCCTGCCGTCTGGCCGGCAACAAATGCGGCCAGATTGGTCTGGAGGGGTTGGTGGAAAAGGGGCGTCAGACGTCAGGCGGGACGCTGTGTTGACGGGCCGTCCGCGGGTGCTGGTCGCCTGGAGCAGCGGGAAGGACTCGGCCTGGGCACTTCAGGTCTTACGGCAGGCGGGTGAGGTGGCGGTCGTCGGCCTGCTCACCACCTTTAATGAGGCGTTCGACCGCGTGGCCATGCACGCCGTCCGGCGCGAGCTGGTCGAGGCGCAGGCGAGGGCTGCGGGCCTGCCGCTCATCGATGTATCGCTCCCATGGCCCTGCTCGAATACGGCCTACGAGGAGGCGATGGGCCGGGCTTTGGCCGAGGTCCGTGCAAGCCTTAACATTACGCATGTCGCCTTCGGCGACCTGTTCCTCGAGGATGTCCGGCAATATCGTGAGAGTCGGATGCAGGGTACCGGGATCACACCACTGTTTCCGCTGTGGGGGATACCGACGACTGCGCTCGCCCGCACCATGATTGCGTCAGGCCTCAAGGCCAGAATCACGTGCGTCGATCCGAACAAGCTGTCCCCCTCGTATGCGGGATGCCTGTTCGACGGCAATCTGTTGGATGAATTGTCCGACGGAGTCGATCCCTGCGGCGAACGGGGGGAGTTTCACACCTTTGCCTGCGCGGGGCCGATGTTTGCCCATCCGATCCCGGTGAGTATTGGGGAGGTTGTCACCCGCGACGGCTTCGTCTTCGCCGACCTGTTGCCAGGAACCGACGGCGACGGGACGAGCGGACGATAGTCCGCTCACTGCGTGTCTGACCGTATGGTCCGTTCTGAGGACTTGACATTGACCTGTCCCATCGCGGTACGGTAAAAGGTAAGGCATGGAGCTGTGTCGGTATCTGTTCGGACGATTTAGGGAAGCCGGGGTGCGGCATGTCTTCGGGCTGCCGGGTGATTTTTTCCTGCCGTTCTTCCGAGCCCTGGAAGAGGAGCCGGGGATCGAGCCGGTGATCCTTACCCATGAACCGTCCGTGGGGTACGCGGCGGACGCCTATGCGCGTGTCCAGGGGCTGGGCGTGGCGGCAGTCACCTGGGGCGCCGGCGCCCTCAATATGGTGAACGCTACCGCGCAGGCCTACGCCGAACGATCGCCGGTCCTTGTGCTGTCCGGCGCGCCTGAGATCGCCCATCGCGATCCCGATGCCCTCCTGCATCATCGGGTCAAGACCTTTGACAGCCAGCTTCGGGTCTACCGCGAGGTGACGGGTGCAACGGCGGCCCTCGATGACCCGGCTCATGCCATCGCCGAAGTGGATCGCGTGATCGACAGTGTGCTTCGGACCAAGCGTCCCGGCTATATCGAGATCCCGCGGGACATGATACGGGCGGACGTGCCCGTGCCTGTCAGACGTGAGCCGGAAGTCCGACCAAGAGATGAACGCGCCGCCAATGAGGCGCTGGCCGAGGTGATCGCTCGCCTGCGCGTCGCGGAGTTGCCGGCCATCTATGCGGGCGCTGAGATCCGTCGCTTTCGGCTCCACGACAAACTGGTGGCGCTCGCCGAAAAGTATGGACTGCCGGTGGCCACCTCCCTGGACGGCAAGGCGGTCTTTCCGGAGCGGCATCCTCTCTTTGCGGGGAACTACCTTGGCGAAATCGGGTCGCCCCGGGCCCGCAAGGTGCTGGAGACGGCCGACTGCGTTCTGATGCTTGGCGCCTTGATGACCGATGTGAATACCGGCATGTATACGGCCCGCTTTGATCGGCGTAAGGTCATCTCGGCCGTCCATGAGGGCGTGACCGTGAGCTACCACCGGTTCTCGGATGTCAGCCTGGAGGAGTTGATGGACGCGCTCCTTGCCCTGCCGGAGCCGCCGAAGCGTATGGAGTCGATTCCGCCGCCCATGACGCCTCAGCCCGCCACGTCTGAAACGCTCACGCCGGATGCTATTATTGCCGTACTCAATCGGGTCGCGGCCGGCCGACCGGTCCTGTACGCCGCCGATGTGGGCGATGCGCTCTTTGCCAGCGTGGAGTTGGAGACGGATATGTTTCTGGGACCGGGCTACTATTCCAGCATGGGCTTCGCAGTACCGGCGGCCATCGGTGCGGGATTGGCCGAACCGGGGCGGCGGCCCGTTGCCTTGGTGGGCGATGGCGCGTTCCTGATGACCGGCCTGGACCTGGTGACATGCGTGCGCCTGGGGCTGCACGCCGTTGTGATCCTCTTTAATAATCGGAGTCATGGGATGCTGGCCGCGATGGATGGACCGGCCCGATCCTACGAGTTGCCGGCTCCCGATTACGTGCAACTGGCCGAGAGTTTGGGGGCCCGCGCCTTCCGTGTCCGCACGTCGGAGGAACTCGATCGGGCTCTGACGGAGGCGTTCGAGGATGTTGGGGCTACCATCCTGATCGAGACGATTATCCCGACCGGGACCTACTCGGCCCCGATGCAGCGCCTGGGCGTCGTCGTTCATCGCTCGAGGGGCAGATAAGTGGTGGTTGAATACGGGCAGGATATCGACAAGAACCGCCTCAACGTAAAGGAGAAGCGATGCTGGTAAAACGGTACATGCAGACCAAGCTGGTGACCGTCGGCTCCGATGAACGGGCCAATGCGGCGCTGTACATGATGAAGAAAAAGGGGATTCGACATCTTCTGGTCACCGACAACAGCAAGCTGCTGGGGATCGTCACCGATCGGGACTTTCGTCTGGCGCGTCCGTCCCCTGCCACGAGTCTGTCTATCTACGAGGTTCACTACCTGCTTGAAAAATTGAAGGTAAAGGAGATCATGACCAAGAAGGTGGTGACGGTGACGCCGGAGACGCCCATCGCCGACGCGGCGCGACTGCTCCTCAACAGGAGGATCGGGGCGCTCCCGGTTGTGAAAGAGTCGAAATTAGTCGGTATTATCACCGAAACCGATATTATCCGGGCCCTGATAGACCTCGAGGAAGCTCGGGACTCGTGATCAGAGTACGACAGTTCCACATTTAATCGGCTTGTGGGACGCGTTACGCGGAGCTATATTGTGAATAGGAGCGTAGTTACGCGAAGTGTGGGGGGGTAGAGGACGTTATGCCGGCCACGATGACCCTTGCAGAGGTCTTGACCCAACTGACCAAAGAAGGGGAACTGTACGACAGGCTCCCCAACCAGCGGGTGCGGTGTTATGCCTGCGGTCACCGATGCCTGATCCCGGAGGGACGGCAAGGCGTCTGTCGGGTCCGGTACAACAAGGGGGGTGTCCTGCAGGTTCCCAGCGGCTACGTCGGGGCGTTGCAGATCGACCCGGTCGAGAAGAAGCCGTTCTTCCATGCCCTTCCGGGATCGCTGGCCCTGAGCTTCGGAATGCTCGGATGCGACTTTCATTGCGGTTACTGCCAGAATTGGATCACGTCGCAGGCGTTGCGCGATCCGGAGGCGGTGAGTCCTCCCGAGCTGGTGACGGCTGACGGCCTGGTCGGCATGGCCGAGCGGTACTGTGCGCCGATCGTTGCGAGTACCTACAATGAGCCTTTGATCACCAGCGAGTGGGCCGTCGAGATCTTCCGCGCAGCCAAAGCGCGCGGCCTGAAAACCGCCTACATCAGCAACGGTAACGGCACGCCCGAGGTGCTCGATTATCTGAAGCCCTGGGTGGACCTGTACAAGGTGGATCTGAAGGGGTTCAACGAGGCCAACTACCGAAAGCTGGGTGGGGTGCTGGAAAACGTCCTGGACACGATTAAGCTGCTTGTGGAAAAGCGGTTCTGGGTCGAGATCGTGACGCTCGTTGTGCCGGGATTCAACGATTCCGATAAGGAGCTGACTCAGATCGCCGAGTTTCTGGCGTCCGTCTCCGTCGATGTGCCCTGGCATGTTACGGCCTTTCACCAGGATTACAAGATGTTGGACCACGCCAACACCACAGCCGTCACCCTGTTTCGTGCGGCTGGGGTCGGAAAAAAGGCCGGTCTGCGTTATGTCTATGCCGGCAACCTGCCTGGTCGCGTCGGTCATCACGAAAACACCTACTGTCCCGCCTGTTGCGCCTTGCTGGTCCGGCGGCACGGCTACACTATTCTTAAGAACGCCCTCCAGGAGGGCGCCTGCCCGACCTGTCGGACCCCCATCCCCGGCGTCTGGAATTAGCCCAAAAACCTGTTAAGCATCTTGCTGTAAGGGGACACTCATGGTACATTTACACGTATCGTAGGAGGTAACACTAATGGGCAAAGTGCCGGATATCATTCCGATCACTGACCTGCGGCAGGACGCGGCGAGTGTGCTCAAGCGAGTAAAGGGCGCGAAGGAGCCGGTCATCATTACTCAACGCGGTCGGGCGGCTGCGGTGATGATGAGCACAGACGCCTACGAGAAGGCGGAGCGCGACCGGCAGCTCCTTCTCCTCCTTGCACGCGGGGACAAGGAGATCGCCTCCGGGAAGGGGTACGATCTGGACAGCGTAATGGCGGAGGCCGATCGGCTATTGGCAGAAGATTGACCGGTGAAAATCCTCTTCACCCCATCCGCCCTGGCTCAGTTCCTTTCTGCTCTCGCCGATATCCGCCGCGACAAACCTGAGGCCGCATTACGGTTCCGACGACGCGTGGAGACCGCCTTGAAAAGACTGGTCCAATTCCCGGAATCAGGCCGGGTAATTCCCGAGTTCCCCGAACTTCCTCAACGTGAAGTAGTGGTTGCGCCGTACCGCTTTTTCTATCGCGTCAAGGGAAAGGCTGTCTGGATCGTTGGCGTCTGGCATGGCGCACAACTTCCGACTGTTCCCGAGAATGTGGAAGGCGTCTAACCGATGACACAGAACAAGAAAACCAGAAATATGCGCCTGGTCATTCGTACGCTGAAGGCCGGGTGGCATGATAAGGATGAGGTGATGCTTCACGCGGCGTTCCAGTTATTGGTGGACTTCATGGAGCAAGAGCAGCCCGACAAGTACATCGACTGGAGCCACGACGACAATCATCGACGGGCGTGGAAGGAGATACGTGCCCTCTATCGATGGTGGACGACGACACGCCCAAGCCGACGCAGTCCGCTGGATGACAAGAAGATTGCCGTCCCACCGCTGCGGTTTGAGAAGATCGCCGGGACGACGCTCAGCGAGTTGGTGACGCCGGATAAGAAGAAGTATGCAGCCTATTATCGGGCGCTCAAACAGCATGCGCGATTAGAACAGAAGTGGCGCGAGGAGGATCAGCGCAATCTCCACCGCCTTGTCGAAATTCGAGAGTTCTTGTGGACCTGAACGAAGGTGTAGCTGGCTGGTGTTGCAAGTCAGAAGTACGGCGTAGAAGTAGATAGTCCATTGTCCTGGATTCCGGCTCGCGCCCGCTATACAGGCTTGGCCGGAATGACGTCGTAATGTATGTAACGAGTTTCAGAAACAGGTCACTAGTGTAGTGTCCCAGACATACCCCTACAATCCGTTCGTGGTGAGCCCTTCGATAACGCAGCCGTGCGTCCTGAGCGTGTCGAAGGAGACGGCTGCGTTGCTCAGGACAGGCTTGTCGAACCCATGAACGGAACCTATTGCAATACTGCACCCTTCGACAGGCTCAGGGTGAACGGGATATGTAAAGAAGCGCTGGATACACTACACTAGGCGAAAACCACAGTAACTGACCCACCAGTTCATCCCCGCAATATCCTTCTCTGGTTTTGAAACCCTACAATCGCTTTGCAAGGGGCGTGGAGTAACGTACAATTATTCCATTGACCGATCCCATTCTCTTTCATCCGAACGCGGAGGCGTAAGATTTTCACGAAGTTCGCCCGGATTCGACCATACCTACAGCGGCAGCAGCGGTTCGTCATTATCGGCCTTGCGGCGCTGCTGGTGACCGATGTGGGCGGGCTGGCCATCCCGTGGCTGACCAAGGATGCCCTGGATACCTATCTGGCCGGTCCGGAACGGACGGCGGTGCTCTGGAAGTATCCCGCCCTGATCGTGCTGGCCGCCGGCGTGCAGGTCGTGTTTCGCTACTACTGGCGGACTCATCTGTTCGGGTTCTCGCGGCACATCGAGTGGGATTTCAGAAACGCGATCGTCGCCCACCTGCAACGCCTGCCGCTCAGCTACTTCACCCACACCAAGACGGGCGACCTGATGTCACGGCTGACCAACGACATGGTCTCCTTCCGCGAGATGTTGGGGATGGGGGTCATGGCTGTTATCGACGCCGCCTTCGTGATTGTTACCAGCCTGGCGCTGATGGTGGTGATCGATCCGTGGCTGACGCTGTGGAGCCTGCTGCCGCTGCCCAGCATTACGATTCTCGTGCTGCTCATCGGCAACCGCATCTTCGACCGGTATCGAGACGTCCAGCGGCACCTCAGCACCCTCAGCACGTTTGTTCAGGAGAACCTGGCCGGTATCCGGGTGGTCCAGGCCTATGTACAGGAGGAAAACCAGCAGCGGCATTTCGACGGGTTAAGCCGGGAGTATCAGGATAAGAACCTCGATCTGGTCAAACGCTGGGGGTATGTGTCGCCGGTGATGACCGTCCTGTCCGGCCTGGCCGCGACGATCGTCTTATGGCTTGGGGGGCGACAGGTCGCTATGGGTACGATGTCACTCGGGGAACTGGTCGGCTTCTACGGCTATCTCGGCATGCTCACCTGGCCTATGCTGGCGGTCGGCTACGTGATCAATCTCTATCAGCGCGGCTCGGCGGCGCTGGCCCGCCTCCTGGAGATCCTGGATACGCCGGTGGCGGCAGGGTACCAGACGCCGGGGACCGCCGTAGTCACGACGGTGCGCGGCGAGATCGAGTTCCGCAACCTCTCCTTTCGCTATGGCCCCGAGGCGCCGTGTACGCTGCAAGACATTACACTGCGAATCCCGGCCGGCACCTGGTGCGGGGTCGTGGGGGAGACCGGCGCCGGTAAGAGTACGCTGGTGAGCCTGTTGCCTCGCCTGTATGAGTCGCCGCCGGGAACCATTTTTATCGACGGGATCGAACTGCGTGAGTTCCCCTTGCAGACCCTGAAGCAGGCCATCGGCTATGTCTCTCAGGATATCTTTCTGTTTTCGGAGACGATTCGGGACAACATCCTGTTCGGCAACGGGGGCGCCACCTCGGAGGATCTGGAGACGGCGGCCGATCTCGCCCAACTGACGTCCAGCATCCAGCAGTTTACGCAGCAGTTCGATACGGTACTCGGTGAGCGGGGGGTCAGGCTGTCCGGTGGACAGAAACAGCGGACCGCCCTGGCGCGCGCCATCATCAAGAATCCGCCCATCCTGATTCTCGACGATGCCTTCTCCAGTGTGGATGTTGAGACCGAGGAGCGGATCCTTGAGCAATTGAAAGGGTTCATGCGCGGCCGGACCGCCGTCCTGATCTCACATCGGATCTCGACCGTGATGGAGGCCGATCAGATCGTTTACCTGAAGGATGGTCGGATTGTCGAACGTGGCAGCCACGAAGAGCTGCTCACCCTGCGCGGCCACTACTACCGTCTGTATCGTCGACAGCTTCTGACCCGGGAGCTGGACGCCATGGGCGACAATGGGGGGGGCATGTTATGAGGGAGCCGCAGGGCCACCAGGAAGAGGAACTGCTGGGAAAGGCCTACGATGTCCGGCTGATACGGCAGTTGCTCAGGTATGTCGCGCCGTATCGGTGGTGGCTTATAGCCTCCCTGGTGCTGCTGTTCCTGACGACGGGGATGCAACTGCTCGGGCCGTATATCACCAAGGTCGCCATCGATACCCATATCGCGGCCCGCGATCTGCACGGTCTCAATCTCGCGGTGCTGGCCTATCTGATCACGGTCGTCGTCGGCTTTCTGTCCCAATACGCCCAGAGCTATACGATGCAGTATACCGGCCAGCGGGCCATGCACGATCTGAGAACTCGTCTCTTCACCCACCTGCAACGGCAGGATCTCGCCTTCTTCGACAAGAATCCGGTCGGCCGGCTGATGACCAGGGTCATCAACGATATAGAGACCCTGAACGAGATGTTCGGATCGGGGGTGATTGCGCTGCTTGGCGACCTGTTGACGCTGGTGGGCGTGGCGGCAGCGATGTTCGCGATGGATTGGCGCCTGGCGTTGATCTCGTTCGTCACGTTTCCGTTCATGCTGCGGGCGACAGCCGCCTATCGCACGCGGGCGCGCGACAACTATCGCGACAGTCGGCGGATTCTGGCCCGGATGAATGCCTACCTGCAGGAAAGCATCTCCGGAATGGCGACGGTCCAGGCCTTCGGCCAAGAGGCGCGTCACTTCAAGAAGTTCCAAGGGATTAACACCCAGCATCGGGACGCGCTGCTGAAGAGCATCCAGTACAACGCGGTCTTCTTTCCGTCGATCGAGCTGTTCAGCGCCATCTCGGTGGGTCTGGTACTGTGGGCGGGCGGCGCCATGATCCTCGACGATCGGGTCCTTCCCGGTGTCGTCGTCGCCTTTGTTCAGTATGTCCACCGCCTGTTTACGCCGATCCGGGATCTGGCGGAGAAGTACAACATCCTGCAGGCCGGGATGGCCTCCAGCGAACGGGTGTTCAAGCTGCTTGATGTGCAGGAATCGCTGGTGGAACCTGCCGTGCCCACCCATCCCGTTCGCGTGCGCGGCGAGATCGAGTTCAGGGATGCCTGGCTTTCCTATACGGCCGGCGAGCCGGTCCTCAAGGAGATCTCGTTTCGGGTGGACCCCGGTGAAAAGGTCGCGCTGGTGGGCGCAACGGGCGCCGGCAAGACCTCGATCATCTCGGCCCTCTGTCGCTTCTACGATGTCGAGCGCGGCAGCATCCGGATCGATGGGATTGATGTGCGGGAATGGGACAAGCGGACGTTACGTCGGCAGATCGGGCTGGTGCTGCAAGACGTTTTTCTCTTTTCCGGCGATATCGCCCACAATATCAACCTTGGCGATCCTGTTGTCTCCGAAGGGCGGGTTACCGAGGCGGCACAGCGCGTTCACGCCCACGGTTTCATCGAACGGTTGCCTGGGGGCTTCCACGCCGTTGTGGAGGAGCGCGGCTCGACGCTGTCTCAAGGCGAACGCCAGCTCCTCTCCTTTGCCAGGGCCCTGGCATTCGATCGACCGATCCTGATCCTGGATGAGGCGACCAGTTCGGTGGACACGGCGACAGAGCTGTTGATTCGGGACGCTCTGAAAACGCTGCTGCTCGGCCGGACCGCCCTGATTATCGCGCACCGGCTCTCGACCATCCGGTTTGTTGATCGGATCATCGTCCTGCACAAGGGGCGGATTCGGGAGGAGGGAACCCACCAGGAACTCCTGGCCCATGGTGGGATCTATAGCCGGCTCTACGAGATGCAGTACCAGCCGCTGGCCTAGCGCCGTGCCGTGAAACATCGCATCTCTTCGTTTTCGGTCGTCGGGCATCCTCAATGTACAACTGCGTACACCTCCGGTGCCCTCCTCCCTCGGGCCTCGATCTGCTCGCTTCACGGCACGGCGCGAGTAGACATGAGAAAAAGATTGACCGCAATTTGGCGGGAACAAAAAAGCATCCTCTCCCCCAAGTGGGGGAGAGGACGAAGGTGAGGGGGGGATTGGTACCGTTCTTATGGTTTCTTCTCCGAGACCAGGATGACCTCGTGGATCTCAAAGCCGTTGGGACCGGGGCACATCTCCTTCGGCGCCATGTTGGCATGGACCTGTTTGAACTCTTCGCTCTGGGTCCAGGCCTCGAAGTCCTCTCGGCTTTCCCAATGGGTCATGAGGATATAATAGTCGCCTACGATAGGCCGTAGGATTTCATTGCGGATGAAACCGGGCCTACTCTCGACAACCTTCAGGCGGTCGTCGAACCGCTTCTCAAACGCGCCTTCATACCCTTTTGTCACGGGCACCCTGTTCGCGACGACAATCATGATTCCCTCCAATGCTCGGCTGCGCTACGATCGTCGTAGCGGGCACGCAGAACGGTTCATGTTGTATTGAATTACGTAATCACCATCATAACTATGTGAATCCGGGTTGTCAACGTATGGTCCTGCCTGCATTTATTTCTTGACCAATCGGACGCTTTCTGCTTGACTGACAAGCAATTCGTGGCGACCGACCGGGCGCCAGAACGGCGCGGCGCGCAGCGCCGCTCATATGACAGCATGTAGGAGGTCACAGATGTCGACAGAAGACAACAAGCAACTGGTGCGTCGCCTCTATGCCGAGGGGTTCAAATTCTCGGCGATGGATGAGTTTTTCTCTCCGAACTTTGTGTATCACGATCCGCCGCCGATCCCCGGGCTTCAGCCGGGACTCGAGGCGATCAAGCAGACATTCAGGACCTTTGCGTCTGCGGCGCCGGAGGGTAACCCCGTCATCCACGAACTGATCGCCGAGGGGGACT
Organism: Candidatus Methylomirabilota bacterium; assembly: GCA_003104975.1. Taxonomy (NCBI): domain Bacteria; phylum Methylomirabilota (SeqCode); species Candidatus Methylomirabilota bacterium. Next base: position 46,622 of record PQAM01000004.1, on the reverse strand, counting down.
TTGTAGTGGTCCGGATGACCGCGGCGGGACTGCATACCGGCGAGCTTTTTGGAGTCCCACCGACCGGAAAGCGGTTGGAGATGACCGGTATCGTGATCTACCGATTCGAGAATGGTAAGATTGTAGAGCGATGGGCACAGCATGACTTTCTTGGACTCATGCACCAGCTAGGCTTGATAGGTTCGAGTGGGCACGAGTCTTCACCCCGGCCTGACCAGCAGAAGTTCAGCGCGGCTGCGTAGAGGCGTACATGACCATACCATCACAGAGTTCGGAACTCCAGGGGTGGGCCCTGATCCTGGGGGCCTCCAGCGGTTTCGGTGAGGCCGCCTGCCTTGCGTTGGCCGACGCAGGGATGGACATCGTCGGCGTACATCTGGACCGCAAGGCCACCATGCCGAATGTCGAACGGATCGTCACCGGGATTCAACAGAAGGGGCGGGGGGCGATCTTCTTCAACGTCAATGCCTCCGATCCGGAGAAGCGGCGCGAGGTGCTGGATCAGATCGAGAAGATCCTGGCCGATCGCGGCGAGCCCTCCTCGGTGAAGGTCATCCTGCACTCCCTCGCCTTCGGGACCCTGAAGCCGTTCCTCGCGTCGTCGCCGAAGGGCGCCATTACACAGGCGCAGATGGATATGACCCTGGATGTGATGGCGCATAGCCTCGTCTATTGGGTTCAGGATCTGGTGATGCGACAGTTAATGATTCGCGGCGGTCGAGTCTACGCCATGACCAGTTCGGGGGGGACGCGGGTCTGGTCCGGCTATGGGGCTGTATCGGCGGCCAAGGCGGCCCTGGAGTCGCACATCCGGCAGCTCGCGATGGAGTTGGCCCCTCTGGGGATTACGGCGAACACTATCCGAGCCGGGGTCACCGACACGCCAGCGCTTCGGAAGATTCCGGGAAATGATGAGATTATTCGGACGGCGCAGGGACTCAACCCTTCCGGACGCCTCACCACGCCGGAAGATGTTGCGGCGGCGCTCGTCGTCTTGAGCCGCCCGGAGACCTACTGGATAACAGGGAACGTTATCGGGGTGGATGGGGGCGAGGATATTGTGGGATTCTGCATCTCACCTTTTGCGGCGGCAGGCACAGAGAAGTCACCGACCGCCTGATGAGGCCCGCGTCGGCTGCGATCTGCACAGCAAAGATTGTCAACGGCGGCCCGGTCGGTCAGGTGCCGCGAGAACGACTCGGTTGTCCCTCTTAGTTAATGGGGCTCTGGGCGACGCCGGTAATATCCCGCAGCGGCTTGTGCTTCGTAAGCATCGGCTTGATATAGGGCTGTTTCGGGTCGGTCTCACAGACGTGCTGTTCCTGGACTTCCCTCATTGGTCTCCCCCTTCCCAAAGTTGTTTTAGGCAGTGACGATTGCCGACGCGCATTGCATACGTGCCCCCTCCGCAGGCATAAAGATAACGGCACTCATAGCAGGCATCCGGGAGGACCGGCTGCCGATATCGCTGGAAGCCATCTCGCCAGATCTCCTTGAGGGTCTGCTCCTTGATGTTCCCTTCCGAATAGGCGACATCATGAAGCACCGCAGAGCCGATCACATCGCCCGTCGGCATAATGGCAAAGTGACTCAGCCCATCGCCGGAACTGAACGGTCTTGGTCGCACTTGAAGGGCCCACGGCCCCACGTAACCGACCTCTTCACTCAGATACACGGGGAATCGTGCGCATCGATCACGGATGAACCGCAGGACCGATCGAATCTGGTCGTCGGTGAGGCAGAAGCGATCCTGCCCCTTGGCTCTTCCTGACGGGAGCGCCAGGGCGATCCGCCAGCGCGTTGCAGCCGAATGCATGATCCGGTCGCCAAGTTCCTCGAGTTCGTCAAGATTGTCGGGGTGCAGCATTGTATTCACCACTCGGCCGCCGACACCTATCTGCTGAAACAGCTCAAGTGCTCGGAACGTCTGCTTGTACGCCCCAGGGTAGTGCCGGAACCGATCATTGGTCTCCTCCAGGCCATCGACGCTGGTCATAACACAATCCAGGTGGGCCCGCGCCAGCCGGTCCCGATGCCGCTCCACCAGACTGCCGTTCGTACACAACATCACGTTAAAACCATGTTGATTAACCAATTCGAGAATCTCAAACAGATCGGGCCTGACGAGCGGTTCACCGCCAGAGATGATCAGGGTCTTGACCCCCATCTCCTTTATCTCTCGAATCAGTCGGGCGATGGTCTCGAATGGAAGTCCCCACTCGGCTTTGGGGTCGGAGGTCGATTCGCAATGGTAGCAGCCAAAGTTACAGGTGTAGGTGATGAGGAGCGTAACCGAGGATGGGGGGGCAGGGAACCCCAAGTTGCGTCGGACCTGTTTCTCGAAACGCTTGATGCTGACGTAATGGTCCAGGTACCAGCGGCTGAGACCGGGTGTGACGCGACATCCTATTTCGATGAGATGTCCGATCATGGCTTCAGGCGACCACCACCAAGGCTTGCTGGGGGACGGCCTTGGCGGTAGCTGCAGGGTACGAATAGAAGTCCACGTATGGACACGGCCCTTCTTCCGACTCATCCAAGGGGGCGCCGTTAAGCGTTACCCAAGTCGCCCCAACCGCCGACAGAGCTCCACTATAGGCTCCTGGGCAAATGCACAAAAGACCGCAAACAAAAAGTCTGACTCTCCACTAGGAAGAATGACGTCTTCGATGAGATCAGATGTCTCGTCACATATGCGAATGGCGTGATGAGGGATGCCGGATTCCAACGCCGCCGTCTTCAGGATGGAAGAGATCGCTCCCGGAGCTTTCCCGTACCGGTATCGTGGTAGTGGTTCCCGAATGATGACCTCGTCGCACACAGTGGCGACAATCCCGACAAGATCACGGATGTAAGATGTTGACTGCATCCCGATGGCTGTGATGACCCCGACAATGCGTCCCACAGGAAAAGGCTGGCAGGCTCGTATTCGGGCAAGGGCCTGGGCGTCTCGCTGATAACTGTCCCTGTTGCTCCCTCCCAGGAGGAGCACTCTTCCCCGTGAACCCTCGAACAGATTGAAGTGCCCGGGATTATCGTCAGGGACCGCCCCGAAAGACAAGAGACTCTTGAGAAGCGACTCCCGTGAGACGGGCAGGAAGCGATCCAAAGCCTCCACGCAAGCGACGGCTGCCAGCAGGTTGTAGGCGTTGTATGAAGCAAAGCCCTTGCCAAGCAGGGGTGCGTCCGGGACCTCGGCAACAGTGGAGGAGAATCCGGCACATGCTTTCACCACCGTTCCATGGTCGGAGCATTGATAAAGAGGCGCCTCGATGTCGGCATTGCCCCGCGTAAGTCCTCCAGTGAGGCTGACATAGACCACCGCAACACCTTGCGGAGGACGCAACGCGGCCAGAAGGGGATCATCGGCATTCAGAATCACAGTCCCTCCCGGACGGATAGTGGACGCCAACCTCCATTTCAGCGCCAACATCTCCTCCAGGGTTTCGATCCCCAACTCGCCCAGGTGCCCATCGGTAATATTGGTGAAGATGGCGACGTCACAGCCGGAGAATCCGAACCCATACCGCTGTATCCCGCCATGGGCGGTCTCCAGCACGAGAAGATCGCGCCCTCCGGCTCGGCAGGCCCTGATGGGGCCGTCTGCACCTGAGAATGGCCCCCTCAGAACACAGCGACCGTTGACATAAACGCCTCCGCTGCAGGCCGTCCCCACCTGATAACCGGCATCCGCAAATATTCTGGAGATCAGGCGGGCAGTCGTGGTCTTCCCTTTGGTGCCGGTGATCGTGATAAGGCGCCCGTGGTATCCCTTCAGTCTCCAGCGGGACCAGATCGTGAGGGCGCGCCAACCTAAATCATGGAAGGAGTCCTGCAGCTTCTGTAGCTTGTGCGGCGATCGGAGAAACGCGCGCAGGCGCCTTCCCAGTGCAACTATTGTCACATCCACCCGGCTTCGCCTTGCAGGCGCCCAGGGGTCAGGCGGTTCAGTGAAGAGACAAGGGGCTACTGCGCCAGATCAGGACTTGCCTGAGCGGTCACATCCCGAAGCCACCCTATACGCCTGAGGATAGGCCGATGGTAGGGGGCCTTGCCTTCCTCGACCTCACCGTTAACAAGCCGACGAAGCTCTTCTGTCTCTCTCATTTCTCACTCCTGGACAATGGGTTATCGGGCTGCCTCGTAAGCGACACATACCCGAAAAAGATATCCTTGCTGGAGGATTCTGTCAACCCATATCAGCATGCAGTTCAAGCATTAAAGGCTACCGTGTGAAGTCAACGGCAATGTTTGGGTTAAGTCGTCCGGAGACCTACTGGACGACAGGGAATGTTATCGGGGTGGATGGGGGCGAAGATATTGTGGGGTTCTCCATCACTTCCAATGCAAGGGAGAGAACGGAACGGTCGACTCCCGCTTGGTCATCCACGGCTTACTCGACTGCCACCAACTCCGCGCCGCCCGCCAGCGGCCCGCCTCAGTGTCAATCAGCAGGAACTTGACAAACCGCTCCAGTATCTGCGGGACCGCCTTGTCACGCACGAGCAGTCTGTCCGTTGGCATCAGAAGCCGGACCTGAGCCGGCGGTCGCAAACGGTCCAAGACGAGTGTCGGGACCGGCGCATCCAGAAGCGCTTGAACGCAGCTCAGCGCGTAGTAGGCGGCCTGGCGGCACTGATGGCGGTGGGCCATCCGAAAAAAACGATCCCAGTCGGTGTGATTGCCGTCGCGTCTGAGGGTGAGAAACAGATCGCACAGGAGGATCAACCCATCAAACACATGATGAAACGCAAAGTGAACGCAGAGGTACAGTAAGAGAATCTCGCCACTGAGGACCGGTACGATTCGCCCGCCGACGTGAATCCGATCGACGCATTCCCACACGAGTGTCTCATGCAGAAGCGATGGCGGCCCCCAAGAGGCCATCAGGGTATCCCAATGGAGGTCTACCGTCAGCGTTCGTGGACCCTGCCGATCGAATTCTATCTCTCCGAACAGTTCGCGCTTCTCGGATTCGAGATGTGGGTATCTCGGTAGAAATCCGACCGCCGTCAGCGCGGCTTTCGCCGCCTCGTACGTGTCTTGTGTGATCAGGATATCGATGTCGTTATAGGGCCGCAGCCCTTCGACCGGATAGTATGTCTTCGAGAGCGCCTCGCCCTTGAGCAGGATGAACGGGATATCATGGGCCTCGAAAAGTATTGCCAACTCCTCCAGCGCCTGCACATGGTACAGGTCATTAGCGACCGCTTCGCGGCGCTGTGCGTCCCATTCCGAACGTACCCAATCGGGTACCCCGGCAAATCGGGTACGACGGAGACCGTACGCGAGGAGCGGCCCGACCCGGTGATGACGGACCAGTCGCTGAAGTGAGTACCAGTCAAAAGGGGGCAACGTCGGTGCGGTGACTATCGGCTCGTCATGAAGCGAGGCTCGGAGCATGTTCAGAAGAGTCTCTCGCTCCGGCGAACGGATCATTCCAGAAGCCGATCGACCAGGCGTGGGAGGTCTAAGACGTCGCGACCAAAATGAAGACGATAGCAGGTGGTCGTCTCGACAAGATGCGCAAGCAGTTCAAAATGACGTGCCGCGATCGTTCGGTCAAAGCAGAGCAGGCTATGCGGCAGGAGCATCTGGAGTGCCTGCACTCGCGACAGCGCCTCAACGCTGCTTGTCGATTTTTGAGTGATTTTCGGAAACAGGATAACACTGGGTCTCACGGCGTCGGCTGTAGAGCCGGGATACAGGGCCTCGGCGCAAAACCGCTTCTTTCGGAAGCCTGACTCGAGAGCTGTTGCCGCTTTGCTGAGTTCGGGAAAGAAGGCAACGGACTGATCGGTGACGTCGATCATCTCGGGAAAAGGAAGAAGTTCGATACCGCTTCCGTTCTCCCGTAGAAACGGTTTGTCGTCTGAGAGGCAGCGATACCCTGCCCGCATGAGGGAGACGCAACTCGTGCTCTTCCCGCTCCCGCTTACCCCGGGGATCAGCACACCGCGCCCGTTCCGCTCCAGAGCTGCCGCGTGTACGACATGGAGTCCGCGTCGGGCCAATAGCTGCGCGAACGGGAAGAAGAAAAATATGCTGGGGAGCAACGCCTGGTGCAGATCCAGCGGCTCAATCAGGGATCCATCCAGCCGTCCGCCGGATGTATCGAGCCATAACCGGCCCCGCCGATGGTAATCCAGCAGCAGACCGCCATCCCTGGCGTAGACGTCCCAGTCAATGCCCAGTCGACCGGCAAGATCGAAGGCATTCTCCCATGAGGTAGAGAAGAGCAGCGACTCGTCTCTTTCGACTGATCCGTTTGGAGAGTACTCCGGGATCTTTTTGCCCCTGGCGTAGGTAAACTGCAGCGGCTGATTGCCAGTAACGGACGCCTGAGCAAACTGACGCAGCAAATCGCCAATCCCGGCGGCGAGCAATGGAATATCGGTGTCTACTCGGATACCGACGCCGTATAGGTCAAATGTTTGCCTCATCAAACTGTTCTCACCCCACAAATGCCGCTACCGACAACCGGACCAACACGGCTATTGATTCAGACCGGCGACGCTGTCGGTCCTATCGTGTACGCTAACCCAAATCTGATTGGTTTTGCGCCGCAATATCCCGCAGCGGCTTGTGCTTCGTCAGCGTTGGTTCCACGCATGGCGCTTTCATGTCAGATGGAACGCTCTTCATCGGATTGTTCCTTGCCGTGCGCGCATACCATGCCAAAGACTGTATCATGTCGGGAAGTAGCCACCTACCTATTGCCTTACCCGCGAGTAGTCGAGAGATCTCCGGCCGTAATGTCCCGCAGCGGCTTGTGCTTCGTCAAGGCTGGCTTCGTGTAGGGCGTCTTCTGGCTTTCTATGGCGATATCTTTTTTCATGCAGTTCCTCCTCCGTCCCAGAGTCGTTTCAGGCAATGCCGGCTCCCCACGCGCACGCCGAATGTCCCGCCTCCACAGGCATGGAGATCGCCGATGATCAGGATTGTGACTCCCATTGCCTTCATCTCCCGAATCAGCCGGGCGATACTCTCAAATGAAAGCCCCCCACTCAGCCTGAGGATGGATGGCGCGGCATCCCGCTTCGACAAGTTGTCCGATCATGGTTGCCAGTCGGCTATTGCCAAGGCTTGCTGATGGAGGGTTTCAGCGAAATCCGGCGGGTAGGAATAAACAGCAACGTAGGGACGCAATGCCTCTTCCGATTCACCAACCGGCGTCCCGTCAAGTGTGACCCAGCTATGACCTTCCAACCCATCAGTGCCTGGTCTTACCCCAAAGTGTATCGCGACCGGCCTACCTCGTTTCCAACAGTATCGATACAGGACCATGGAACGCAGCAAGCACGGGCGCCGCGAACGGAGGAGGCATGTGATGATCGCATGGCTATATCGGCGGACCCGGTCTAACGAACGGGCATCACATCCCAGTCGCGCGTTGCCGCCGGTGCACGAATGAGACGGCCTGCTCAAATAGCAGAGCAATGCAGGCAACCTCCTGGTACGCAAGAGGACTGCCGCCAGGCAGATAGTCAGCATGGACCAACCAAAGAGCCGAAGCGACTCAGGATCGGTCAGTTCCCGAAGACGGCGGACGGTCTTCACGGATCTTCACCAGTCCTTCTTTCAGGAGCGTCTCCGTTAAATCACAGAGATCTTGGCGCACCTGTTCCGCCGAAACGTCAAATCGGCCGGAAAGGGCGTGGCCGACCGTTGCGAGCGAGGTTGAGCCGTCGAACTGTTCCCAGGCGAGCGTCCCGGTCTCATTCAGGCTGAAATAGACACCGGTTTTCAGATCGAGGAGGACGCTCTCACCCTCGATGACCTTCCAGGTCACATGCTCACTTCTGATTGGGTGGGTCGTCATGAGATCGTACATTGCCATTCGTCCCTTCGCAGTATCATGACTGAGGGTATTACCGTGGTCCATGCAGGCATCGCCACTTGGGACGTTCGTAGAGCTATTTCTTTATCAGGTAACCTGTCGAAATGTCAAGCGGATTCGATCTGCCGGAATAGGGATGGCGCCGCGTCATGACGAACGACTTCCGGACGTGCGGCGCGCTCACCGTTGTCGTCATCGAGGACTGTCACCCTCCTGGCTTTCTTGTCGCCTCGTCATGGGGGATGCCGGCGACTGTCGAGCTGATGATAAACCTGCGAATAGGGTAGATTGTCTATGTCTATTGTGGGGCAGCGTTAAGTCCTTGACACGTTCTTTCGGGCCGATCTATCATCTTACCGGTTCGATCGGTCGATAATCTCATGGGTTGGTGGGCCAGTTGAGCGGCGGAAGTCCTTACTATGTCAACAAGACGGATCGTACAATGAGCAGTGGGCAAGCCGGCGAGGGACGCGAACCCATCGGTGAAATCCTGATTCGTGACGGCTCCATCACACGAGAGCAACTCCAGCGGGGGCTTAGTCACCAACGGGAAATCGGCAAACGGCTGGGCGAGACCCTTGTAGAGATCGGATACACCTCGGAAGAGGACGTAGGTAAGGCCCTCGCCACACAATATTCGCTTCCCTACCTGCCGCTCGCCTCTCTCTCAATCACGCCTGTTCCAATCCGCGATCGCCTTTCGCCAAAATACCTGCGGGAACACAAGGTCTTTCCGATTGACGTGAAAGACGGTGTATTGACCGTGGCCATGAGCGATCTGACCGATCCGTATACACTGGATGATATTCGACTGAGCACAGGGCTTGCGGTCAGTGTCTGCATAGCGAATGAACGAGAGATTCTTGAGGCGATCGACCAACTGTATGGCGATGGCCAGACAACGATCGAGAAGATCGTCAAAGGGTACGGCGAGGAGGAGGGCGGAGGGGCCGGCGAGGATCGTGAGGATATCGACCACCTCCGCGACCTGGCCTCCGAGGCGCCGGTCATTCAGCTGGTGAACCTGCTCATCACCCGTGCCGTAGAGGCCCGAGCCAGCGATATTCATATTGAGCCCTTCGAGGATGCGCTTCGAATCCGCTATCGGGTGGATGGCGTGCTGCTGGATCAGGAGTCGCCTCCCAAGCGGCTGCAACGGGCGGTCATCTCCCGCGTGAAGATCATGGCTAAGATGAATATTGCGGAACGGCGGCTTCCGCAGGACGGCCGGATCAGACTGCAGATGCAGGGCAAGGACTTGGACCTCCGCGTGTCCACGGTTCCCACCTTGCACGGGGAAAGCGTGGTCATGCGAATCCTGGATCGCAGCAGCCTCCTGGTGAGTCTTGGGGATATGGGCATGCCGGAGGATGTTCGTGTACAGTTCCAGCGGCTGATCAGAAAGCCGCACGGCATGATCCTGGTAACCGGTCCGACCGGAAGCGGGAAGACCACCACCCTGTATACGGCGCTGAGCGAGATTAACTCGGCCGATAAAAAGATCATTACGATCGAAGACCCGGTAGAGTATCAGCTTCAAGGGGTTAATCAGATCCATGTCAAGTCGAAGATCGGCCTGACCTTCGCCAGCGGCCTGCGCTCGATTGTTCGTCAGGATCCCGATGTTATTATGGTCGGAGAGATTCGCGATGCGGAGACCGCAGACATTGCCATCCATTCGGCACTGACCGGGCATTTGGTGTTCAGTACACTGCACACCAACGATGCGCCAGGCGCTATCACGCGACTCCTGGATATGGGCATCGAAAACTACCTGGTGTCCAGTGTCCTGGTAGCCGTTCTCGCTCAACGTCTGGTTCGCGTCATCTGTCCCGAGTGCCGGGAGCCCTACTATTTGGATGCAGCAGCGGTCCGGAAAATGGGGATGAAGATCGAGGTCGACGGTTCGCTGCAGGTCTTTCGAGGGAAAGGATGTGCCGCCTGCAACTTTACCGGATACCATGGCCGTAGCGGCATCTATGAGTTCTTGGTGGTCAACGAAGAGATCCAGCGGTTGATCCTGACGAAGGCGGATTCGAACGCGATTCGGCAGACGGCGATAGCATTCGGCATGAACACCCTATGGGAAGACGGTTGGCTGAAGGTCCGGCAGGGGATTACCACCGTGGAAGACCTGCTTCGGGTCACCAAAGAGGAGGCGTAGGTCGAGTCGCGGTGTGATGCGAAATCGTGCATTCATTTCGGTTGCAGCACAGAACAGACAGGGTAACCCCAATCTGCTTTGTTTTTCGCTAAGTTCACGCAACAGCTAGAGCCTGATTTGTGTTGACAGCCCACCGCTAGTTGCTATAGTCCTAAACTTACCGTCCTGTTCCGTGTCAGTAACAACGGTACGTACATATGGGAACGTTCCAATATACTGCTACCGATCGCACTGCCAAACTCGTTCAGGGGACCATGGAGGCCTCTGATGAACGGGCCGTCGTCGCGTGGCTCCGATCCAACGGCTACTACCCGATCAAGATCGGACAGGCGGGTGCTGCCGCAGACACCGGACCCGGCGCCGCTCGGTTTCAGATCCGACTGACGAGAGGCCCATCGGCGCAAGATGTGTTGGCCTTTACGCAGCAACTCGCCACGTTGCTTGAGGCCGGAATGGAGTTGGACCGGAGCCTGGCGATTCTTGTGGACTTGACCGATAACCAACGGTTTCGGTCGATTCTTCGTGGTATCCTGACCGATATCCAGGCGGGCAATGCCTTTGCCGACGGTTTGGCCAAGTACCCTCGACTCTTCTCCCGACTGTATATCAATATGGTCAAGGCGGGGGAGGCGAGCGGTGTATTGGAGGTGATCCTCACTCGTCTGGCCGGGTTTCTTGAGCGTTCAAAGGCGGTGCGGGATGAGGTGACGTCGGCCCTGATCTACCCGATTTTGCTGCTTGGTGTGGGTGGCGGCGCCGTCATGGTCATGATGAACTTTGTGATTCCGCGATTTGCTCAGATATTTGCGGATACCAAGCAACTCATGCCGCTGCCGACCAGGATGCTGTTGGCGATCAGCGCGTTGACCACCAGCTACTGGTGGTTGTTTGCAGGGCTGATCATCCTCGGTTGGGTCGGTCTCCGGGCCTATTTACAGACGGAGCAGGGTAAGACGCAGTGGGATCAGTGGAAGTTAGCGCTACCGATACTCGGGCGCCTGATCCAGGAGATTGAGGTCTCTCGCTTCGCGCGAACGTTTGGGACGCTTCTCCAAAGCGGCGTCCCGGTGCTTGCCGCCGTTTCTATTGTCAAAGAGACGATTACCAATCGGGTGATTGCCGCCGCCATGTCCAGGTTGCAAGAGGGGGTGAAGCGGGGCGAGGGGATCAGCGGTCCGCTGCGAGCCGCGGCCGCCTTTCCATCCTTTGCCATCCATATGGCCAAGGTGGGGGAGGAGACCGGACGACTCGAGGAAATGCTGATACGGGTAGCCGACACGTACGACGAGCGCGTGCGACGGACCGTCAAGCGCCTGACCTCGTTGCTGGAGCCGGTCCTGATCCTCTCTCTTGGGCTTATCGTCGGGTTCATTGTGCTGTCGATGCTGCTTGCCATCTTCAGCATTAACGAGCTTCCACTATAATACAACAGTTGTCAGTTTCGAGTGTTGAGTTACTAGCGCACAGGAGGGATGACCTTTGGCCATTATGCAGTGTGACGAAACACAGGTGTCGCTGTACCAATCGACCTTAGCGGGGGTAGTGGATAAGCCTCCATTAGACGGCACGTCTCAACAGTCTGGAACTCAACACTCAACACTCAACACTCAACACTCAACATCCCGCCGTCAGGCCGGTTTTACCCTTATTGAGCTGCTGGTTGTCATCATTATCATCGGCCTGTTGGCAGCCCTGGTCGGTCCCCAGCTTTTTGGCAGGGTGGGAAAGGGTAAGCAGGCGGCGGCTCAGGCCCAAATTGAGTTGTTCGGCGCAGCCCTCGATAACTTTCGGTTGGATGTTGGCCGCTACCCGACCAGCGATGAAGGATTAAAGGCGCTCCTCACGAATCCCGGAGGGGTGGAAAACTGGGACGGGCCGTATCTGAAAAAGGAAGAGCTTCCTGTTGATCCGTGGACCCATTCATATGTTTACAAGGCGCCCGGAGAGCACGGAGACTACGATATTGTCTCATATGGCGGTGACGGTGTGGCGGGGGGCGAAGGGGAGAATCAGGACGTTGTAAGCTGGAAGAGCATCAGGCAAGGAGGGGGGAAGGTTGAACAATAGGGCGAGGCGAGAGGCGGGGGGATTCACACTCCTCGAGCTCACCGTCGTTCTCTTTATTCTCATGTTGGCAACAGTCCTGGTGGCGCCGGCCTTCAACCGATCATTCGGGCAGGCTCAGCTTAAGGCGACGACCAGGGATATCGCCGCGCTCTGTCGGTTGGCCAGGACCCAGGCCATTGCCAACCAGGACATCTTAGAGGTGGTCTTCGACCGGCAGACAAATCGTTACTGGCTCCGCGGACCGGACTGGATCGTCAGCCGACTCGGCGGGATCGACCGGGTAGAGACGGTCGAGGATCCCGAGCAGCCTTGGCTGGCTCAGATTCGGCAGGCGCGGGTCCGTTCGCTTCCGCCCGGTGTGAGTCTCAAGTCCGTTCTGCTTGCAACCGGCCCTCTTTTGCCGGATGAGCGCGGCGTCATCGTCTTCTTTCCGCAGGGGAGTTCGACGGGCGGATCGATCGACCTCGCCGACGAGAAGGGAAGAGGCTATCGAATTGTGGTGGATGCATCGGTAGGGTTGGTTCGCATCAGTACCGGAGAAGCCGCCTAGTACCATGAAGAAGTGCCACGTGTCGAGGGTTAAGTGTCACGTGCCAAGAGGAGAACGTTTCGAGTTGCCGACACAATACGCAACACGTCACGCTCAACACTCAACACCGTCCGGCAAAGCCGGCTTTACGTTGCTGGAGGTCATTATTGCTTTAGCGATTCTTGGTATCGGATTCGCCCTGGCGATGGAGTTGCTGGCGACGGGCGTTCGCTCGGCGAAGGCGTCTGAGGAGTACACCCAAGCGGTTCTGCTGGCCCAACATAAGATGGCCGAGGTATCCGTTGCGCGAGATCTGACGCGCGCGGCCGACGGAGGGGAACTGGGCGGCGGATTCCGTTGGGCATCGGAGATCCGGGCGCTCGAACAGGCGGAAGAGCTTCCCGGTCGACTCTATAGTGTGAGTGTTCGTATTTCATGGCCGAGTCGTCGCGGAGAGAAGTCTGTGAATCTGCAGACCTTGAGGATGGCGGTGGACGAGAAAAAATTGGGGCAAACGCGTGTCGTCCAGTAAGACAGTGTCCAGTGTCAAGTGTCCAGTATTAAGGGAGGTGCGTGTCGGGCTTCGCCCTCACCCCTCTGTGCCAGCCGGTGCGGGCGGCTTCACGTTGATGGAGTTGCTGATCTCCCTCACGATCGTAGCACTGATCTTCGCTGCTGTGTTGGGGGCGATCCAGATCGGTGTGAAGTCCTGGGAGAGCGGGGAGGCGCGGGCGGAGGAGAATCAGCGCAATCGCACCCTTATCGATACGCTCGCGCGGGATCTGGCGATGATCTATCCGTTGCGCGTGAAAGAGCAGGACAGGGATGTGGTTGTGTTTCATGGTAAGTCGGACTCTATTGAGTTTGCCGCCCTCCCGCAGATCTATGGAAGCGAACCGTTCAATCACATGATCAGAATGGTAGGCTATAGCATCGAGTCCGGAGGGGGACTGGTGGCCACGACAAGCTATCCCCTGACCGATTCGGCATCGACGCCATTTGAAGAGCGGACCAGATCCGTTGACGAGCGGGTTACGGAAGTGCGCTTTCGGTATCTGGTACCGGAGGGTAGACCGGACGAGAACCGCCCCCCCGTCTGGCGTGATATGTGGGACCCCTCGCTCGATGAAACCTCTCAGCCTCTGCCGCGCAGAGTCACCGCGTCGCCCGGTCAGCGGTCCCTCAAAGGCTCTGACCGCCTGCCGTCGGCCGTTGAACTCACCCTGACGATCAGGCAGACGAAGGCGCAGGGCATCCGCGAGTTGATTCTGCCGCCATTGGTCTTTCCGGTGCAAGTGGGGCGAACTTTATGAAAAAGTGTTCAGTGTTCAGTGTCCAGTGTTCAGTTTCGAGTCGGAAGGGATGGCGGGGTATTTGGGCTGTTCAGTATTCTACACCCTACACCCTACACCCTACACCCTCAGGTGATGAGCGCGGCCTGGCGCTCATCGTCGTCCTCTGGATCCTGACATTTCTGGGCGTCGTATTTACGACCTTTACCTTCTCGATGCGCACAGAGCTGGCTGCAGCCGGCAACTTCCGACAGGAGGCGGAGGCGTACTACCTGGCCGAGGCGGGTGTCTACAGGGCGGCGGCGGAGATCATCAATGCCGACCGCAACGTTGTCCCGGACTCTACGCTGTATGACGCGACAACCGAGCGCTGGCACACCAATCCGGCCGCCTATGAGAATGTTGCATTGGGCGGCGGGCATTACTGGGTCGCTGTGACGGACGAAGAGGGCAAGATCCCCCTGAACCCGCCACCCGCGCTCATCCCCCACTACGATGCGATACTCCGTCGGCTCTTCTCCAATGCCGGCGTCACGGACGAGAAAGTGGTCGCGACCATTGTCGATTCGATCCAGGACTGGCGCGATGCCGATACCCTCCATCGCGTCAATGGCGCTGAGGATGATTACTACCTGTCGCGACCTACTCCATATCGGTCGAAGAACGGCGACTTCACCGCTATTGACGAGTTGCTGTTGGTCAAGGGAATGACGCCGGAGATCCTCTACGGCAATGTGACCAATCAACAACGACGGACGGAGTTACAGGCGCAGCTTCCCTGGGAACGGGATATCAAAGCGGGGGAATATCTTGGAGTGGCCCGTTACCTGTCGGTCTTCAGTTCGGGCAGGATCAATGTCAATACGGCCAGCCCGGAAATAATGATGGCCCTTGGACTGACGGCTGTTGAGACGAAATCGGTCCTGGATCGGCGTACGGCGGCGGCGTTCAAGAGCCCCGGTGAATTTACCCTCCACCTCACCTCCATCTCAGGAGGGGGTCGGCAGGGGTTCCAGATGTTACCTGCGGGCCAAACCGGGGCAACGAGTCCGGGGCAGGTTCGCGCCATGCTGAATCAGATCGCTGACGTACGATCAAAGAGTTTTGCGGTCCGGTCGAGCGGACGAATGGAGGGATCGCGGTTGACGGTTCGCATAGGGGCCATTTTGCGAAACGACGGGCTGGCCGGGCGACCGAAGCTCTCGATCCAGCTCTGGAGTCTCGATCCGAGGCAGGCCGGCGTATGAAGCTCGGCGACCTGATCCCGGCACCAAAGGTCGGTCTGGGTATCGACATTCGAGGAGGGCTGTTGTGTCACGCCTTATTGAGTAAGGCATTTGGGCGAATTCAGCTCCTCGATTGGGGTATCGAATCGTTGCCGGCCGATGAGAAAGACAGGCCGGAAGCGCTCAAAGAGCGGCTGACCGGCCTGTTGTCTCGATTGCCCAAACGGCCCGCCTTCGTAACCCTCGGCCTGCCGCGGCGTCTTATCACCATGCGTTCAGTCGGTATCCCCGCAGTGGGCGACGAGGAGATGAAGGGGATTGTCGACTACGAGGTTGAACGCCATATTCCCTTTCCCCTGGAGGAGGCGCAGTACGATTTCCAGGTGCTGGCACGCGATGCCGAACAGGCCACGGTCCTGCTGGCGGCAACAAAAAAAGAGGAGATCGGTCGGTATCTTGCGCTGCTGCACGAGGCGGGGATCACGCCGACCGCTCTTGGCGTCTCGGCGTTTGCCTCGTTCAATGCGCTGTTCTATAACCAGGGATCTGGCGCAGAATCCCTGAGGGCCCTTATCGATCTTCGGGATGGTGAGGCGGAACTGGGCCTGGCCAAGCAGGGGATCCTTCGATATTCCAAGTGGCTGACCCTTGATCCGGCCGCGCCGCTTGATCGACTTGTCTCGGAGCTTTCTATGTTGGTCGGTCACCTTGACGCCAACGGCGACCGACGCACGGGGCGCATCTCTCTCTCGGGAACCGGTGCCGGTAAGGGGGATCTGCTGCACCACCTGGCCGAACGGACCGGTCTTGAGGTGGAGTTTTTTCAACCGTTTCAGAGGATTCAGGCAAAAGACGTGGATCCGCAGACGGCCCATTCGCTTGGAAGTGCCGTTGGACTCGCGTTGAACGGTCTTGTCACCCTACCGCTTGGCATCGACCTGCTCCCCAAGGAGCTCGCCCCGCCCCGCCGCGATCCGAGCCTTGCGACGACCATCCGCCTTGTGGCCCTCATCGTGGTATTGGGTCTGGTCTTTCTGGTGAACGGTGCGATTCGGGAGCGCCGAGCCCTTACCGATTTAAGCGCCACGCTCGATCAGGTGAAGACCGAAGCGGCCAGGGTCGAACAGCTCAAGGGCGAGGTCGGCGTCCTCGCCGGCCAGATTGCCGCCCTGCAGATGATCGATCAGGAGGAGACCAGGAAACTGGATGTTCTGCGTGAACTGGTCCAGATCTTACCTAAAGGCGTCGTGCTTACGCTCTTGGTGGTCGAGAAGCGGGAGGTCCGGATCGGCGGTACGATCCCCGGTTCCGCCTCGGATCTGATCTCGATCCTGGAACAGTCTCCGCTCTTCGAAAATGCCCAGTTCACGTCGCCGGTGGCCCAGCGAGGCGCCGAGGGTCAGGAGTTTCAGATGAAGGCGGTCCTTGAGATGAAGACTACGCCACGGCCTGAGGGCAGTCGCCGGATTGAGGAGAAGGAGAAGCGGCCGTGACCTTCTCGTCCCGTGAGCGTAGGTTTCTGGTTGTGGGTGGGGTCGCGGTGGCCCTGTTTCTCACCGGCAATTATCTTATCATGCCGGCCATTTCAAACCAGATGGAGGTTCGAAACGAGTACCGGGAAAAGCTCGATGCCCTCGAACGCTTCCAACTGGTTGTGGACGGCAAAAGGCGTTACGAAAAGAAGTACGCGGAGACCGAAGCGCTGTTCAAGCAGCTGCAGCAGCGACTGTTGACGGGCGAGAAGTTGACGCTGGCTGCGGCTGACCTTCAGGCGATGTTGCACAAGGCGGCCGGGGAGAGCGGGGTGACTATCGTCAGTGAGAGCATTCATGCGCCGAAGAAGGCCGAGGGATTCACGCAGGTTGCGGTGGAGCTCTCTTTAAACGCCGACCTGAAGAAACTTCGCGATTTCCTGTACAAGGTTGAGAGCGCTCCGAAGTTGTTGACCGTCCCGAAGCTTCAGGTAAACGCCTCGTTTCCCAGGATCGGCGCCGAACTGCAGGTCACGGTTGTCGTCAGCGGCTATACCCTTGGGTTGGAGGAAAAGAGCGCCGGTGCGTAGACCACTCAGGCTGGTCAACCTTCTGTTGGGTGTCGTGTTGGTGGCGATGACGGCCGCTCTGATAAAGAGCTGGGTGACGCCAGTCGCCTCGACGCCAAGCCGGCCGGTCAAGAGGTCCTCGCCGGAGGTAGAGGCGGTCGCCTATAATCCAACCGCTCGTCCTCCTCTCACGCAATTCGATGTCCTGCTGGAGAAGAATCCGTTCAAGCAGCCGCCTCCACAGGCTGTAAGGCCCGGTCCTCCGGCACCCCCTCCCATTCCAATGCCGACACTCGTCGGAACGATACTCGTCGATCATGAGCGTAAAGCGATCCTGAACGACCGGGGTAAAGCGAATATCTATGCAATCGGTCAAGAGGTGGCGGGAGGAACGATCTCGGAGATCAGGGAGGATCGGATCATCTACAAACGTGGTGATACGACGCGTGAGATCATCCTCAAGGCGGCGATCGAGCCTGCAGCGCCGGCTTCCCCCGCCGTGAAAGCGCCGGAGCCTGTCGTCAATCGGGTTGAGGGATCCGAGAGGCCCGATAGGGCAGAGATTCAACGACGCCGACAGGAGCGTCTGGAGCGGCGTCAGCGAAGATCGGTAGAGTAGCTGGTAGAAGAGCGGCCGTCGTCCGCCTGCTGTGGGGAAGCATTCAGACCTGAACTGGCAGGATAGGAGGAAGGAGAGAGGATTGATTACCCGAAGAGCACTTCTTGTGATCGTGACGATGGCGGCATTCCTTCCCGCTTGTACCGCGCTTCAGACGTTCGGACGTTCTACCGCCGAGGCTCAGCCGTCGCCCGCGAAGCCCGAAGTCATTACGCCGAGGCCGGTACCGGCGCCGATCCCGGCCGCCGCCACGTCACCTGCGCCTCCAGAGGAGGAAGCCGAAGACACGGAAGACACCGAAGAGGCTGAAGATACCGAAAACGCGGAAGAGACCGCTCCCCCCAAGGTGATAGAGCCTGCACCGGTTCCTTTACCATCGACGGGCGTCTTGGAAGGCGCACCGATCCCCCTGGGCGAACCGGGGGCTCGCCGCGGTGACGCGGCCAGGGGAGTACCGGTCCATCCCGAAGCTGTACAGTATGTCTCGTTAAACTTCGACAACGCCGATCTGGAACTGGTTCTGCGTTCCATTGCCGACATCACGAAAATCAATTTTATTATCGGTCCCGGCGTCAAGGCGAATGTCACGATGCGGACGACGACGAGGGTGCCGTCGACCGAGGTCTTCTCTATCCTGGAGTCGGTGCTGGAGGTCAATAATCTGGCGGCGGTGAAGGACGGCTTGTACTATAAGATCGTTCCGATCGCCGTCGCCCAGCAGGAGCCGCAAGACGTCCAGGTGGGGAAAGAGCGCACCGAGGAACGCGAGCGGTATGTGACGCAGATTGTCCGCCTCGACTACCTCTCGGCCGACGAGATGACGAAGCTGATGCAGCCGTTCCTGGCCAGGGGCGCCAAGATGCTGGTCCACAAAGAGACCAACAGTCTGATCATTGCCGGCTTCAGCTCCACCCTCCAACGGGTGCTCGAGACCATCAAGGCCCTCGATGTCCCAACCAAACGCGACAACATCCAGCGGATCTTTGTCTATTTTGTCGAGAATGCCAAGGCCGCCGAACTGGCGAATACCCTCAACACCCTGTACGGTCGGCGGGATCTGGTACGCGGCGCGGTACCTACAGCTCGGCCCGGCCAGCCCGGCGTGGGTCTGACGCCGGGAATGCCGCCGCCTCCAGCCCCGGGTACCGGTCAGCCTCCGCCGACCCCTGTTGCAGGCCAACCGTCGCCTCCGCCGGGGGCGCCGCTGCCGTCGGGCGCCGAGGCTGCGCCGGGAGAGGTGGTGGGGGAGGTGACCATCGTCTCGGACGAGACCACCAATTCGCTGATCGTCAAGACCTCGCCCCGCAACTACGAGATCATCGAGGCGACGATCAAGCAACTTGATATCATCCCGAAGCAGGTCCTGATCGAGTTGTTATTGGCCCAGATCCGGCTAACGGATGATTTTAACTTCAGTCTGGAGCAGGTGCTCAGGAGCGGGACCATCCTCTTGTCGAGCATTAACGGGGGTCCAGCCGCTGCGGCAGTCGCCGCTTTTAAGGATCCTGCCGGTGTCTTGCCGCCCTCCGGCTTAACGTTTACGACCTTTGTGGACAAGGAGCAGTTCCGCCTTGTGCTGAACAACCTGGCAGCCGTAACCAAGGTCGAGGTGCTGGCTAATCCCCATTTACTGACCGCGAACAACAAGGAGGCTAATATCCAGATTGGCAACGAAGTGCCGATCGTCACAAACGAACAGGCCAGCCTCACCACCTTGTCCAGCGGGGGAACGACGCCGAGTTCGGGGGTTTTTCGGTCCCTCCAGCAAAAGGATATCGGGATCATTCTCAAGATCAAACCGCACGTGAATGAGAAACGATTGGTAACCCTAGACGTGGAAGCGGAGAACACGGCTGTCGATCAAGCCTCCTTCGGAAGCACGGGCTCGCCGTCCTTCCTGAAGACGATTACGAAGACCGCCATTGTGGTCGAAGACGGCCAGTCGTTGGTAATTGGCGGTATCATTCGAACCGATAAGTCGAAGGGCTACTCCGGCATCCCGTTCCTCAGTGCGATCCCGCTGTTGGGCTATCTGTTTCGTAGCACATCCAGCAACCTGAATCGAAACGAACTAGTTATTCTGATTACGCCCCATGTTGTCGCTTCACCGGAGGAAGGCCGGGCACTTACTGAGCAATTTAGAGGGCGGGTCGAGACGCTGGAGTTGCTCATGAAATCGTCACCGACGACCTCGCCATCGGGGCTTGCGCCGCTGCTCAATGGTGACAAGAAGGACGACCCCGGACAGTAGATGTTAAACGACAGATCCAGACTGCGGACCCAAGATTTCATATTGGACAAAAGGAGGCTCTCATGATCCGAGTAGCCAGCGTCGTGTTGCTGGCAGTGATAGCAGGTGTAGCCGTTCCGGCCTTCGCGCAGCAGGCGCCGACGCAGGCGGCAGTCACGTCCACGCGCCAGACGTTTCAGGCGCTCATGCCGGGCATGATGCGGGACCAGGTAGCGAAGGTTGTCGGCTCTCAGGGACCGATGGACCTTAAACAGGAGGTTTGGGGACGCTGGATTCCAGGGGCAAAGCCGGGACATGTAGAGGTTCTGAGGGTCCATTTTTACGACAACCGAGTGTACTGGGTGGAATATGACACCTTTGCCGAGACTTGGAACCGTGAAGAGAAGGGCGGCTGCGGCGACTGGATGAAGGGGCCGGTGATGCGGCTGAAGGACAGCTTCGGCATCAATCTTATGAAATAAAAAGCCCCGAAGCGCTTCCTCGCAACGACGTTGCAGGGCCTGGCTGGACAGGGCCAGGGCTTCAGGGCTCGGTGACTGCTGGAATTCCGTAGGCGGAACCCATAGGCAGCCGATCCGGTGCGGAGGACACGCCTACGTTACAATCACCTCACATGTCCAGATGGTTAACGATAAGCCCACTGGATCACCTCCTTTCTTGTGTACGTCTACCGTATCGAAGGCAGGGGCGTAACGCAAGCAAAAAATGTAATCACGCTTCCCCATTGTCTCCTGCCCAGCAAATCTCCCTCGCGGGTCATTGCGAAGGAGCATAGCGACTGAAGCAATCTCACAGTCTTTGGAGTGCGTGGCTGCCGGAAAAAACGGTGAGATTGCCGCGCTCCCGTTGGTCGCTCGCAATGACGAGCCAGGGAGTGATGGCCTCGTGCCGCAGGGTTTGGACTGTTATACCTTGCTGCGACGAACGACCAGACCTCGCGTATTCACGATGCAGGGTAGGACCGTCGCGCCTGCGGTCTCGGCCAAGGCGTTGAGCGTCGCCCTGGCCTCCGGTCGGATGACGAGGGCAAGGCACCCTCCGCCGCCGGCGCCGCAAATCCTGGCCGCGATGGCGCCGGCTCGCCGCAGCGAATGAATCAATCGATCGATGGCCGGGCTGCTCATAGTGGGAAGCGCCCGCCGCCGGATCGTCCAATCCCGGTTCAGGAGCCTGGCAATGCCGGCCAGGTCTCGTTGAACGAAGGCGTCCCGCATAGCGAGGGCATTGTCTCGTAAGGCGTCAAAGAAGGCGAATGTCTTTCGGTCGCCGTCCATATGGCGCTTGAACAGGTCCCAGTTGTTGGCGCCTGAAAAGCGGGGCTTGCCGAGATACAGCAGCAGGAGATGTTGCTGAAGCTCGTCAAGAAACGCCCGGTCGGCAATGGCGGTCCTATGAATACCGATGAGTCCGAATTCGATGCTGCCGGCGCCGCCGTAGGCGGCGGCGTAGTAATCCTGATAGCCGGTCGGGACACGGATCGCCTGCGTCTCAACAGCCTTTGCATGTTCAATGAGCGTCCGACGGTCCAGAGCGCGGCCGCCGACCGCCGCTAAAGCGGCTGCCGCGGCGACCGCCAGCGCCGACGAGCCGCCGGTCCCGGCGCCGGCCGGCGCCTGGCAGTCGGTTCGGATCTCCAGGCCGGTATCGGGCGCGAGCGATCGGATCAGTCTGGCCAGCATCTCCAGAAACGGTTGGCGCGCCCAGGCGATCGTGTCGCGCGACGACCAGGTTAGTTGCCGCCCCTGGTCGGATGCCACCAATCGAATGGCGCGTCCCGGCCGTCGCGTCACCGTCACTTTGGCGACAAGGTTGATGGCGACGTTGACGGTCATGGCCGGTTGGTGGAAGAGGTACAGCGGTGGGATGTCGAGCGTGCCGCCTGCAAAGTCGAGGCGCGTCGGTGCCGTGGCGACAATCAGTTCGGTCATACGAGACATATCTCCTGTAGGCTCCGGCATCGCCGATGCGGCAAGCGGGATGGAATGGTGAGATACCTGGCAGCCTCACGAAAGCGGTCTCCCGCAATCGCGGATGGCTCGACGCGGCAGATCAGGTAGGTCCGCAGCCGAGGGATCACAGTCTTCATGGCATCGAGATCGGCCGGATTGTTGTCGATAGCGTACATCTTCACATAGTCAGACGTAAGCGTGTCGAGTCTTCCTGCCTTCCCTGATTCGTGCGGGGTATAGACGATCTGCGTGAAGTACGGGGTAAGCGCGCAGGCCTGCACCTTATAACCTTGCCAGGCCGGGTCGCCAAAAGAGAGCAGGATGAGATCGAACGTCCGACGGCGCGCTGTATTCAGGAACTCTACCACATCGGGAAACAGGTATGGACGCAGATCGGAAAAGGTCTGTTCGAGGATCGTATGCATGGCAGGCGCGACGAACGAGGATTCAACAGCGCCCAGACCGACAAGGGCATCAAGATGCTTCTGCAGCGAATAGCCGGTCGGCCAGATCGCTTCATAGCTTCGTTCCCAGGCGTCAGCGGAGATGCCGAATTGTGCGAAGGCAGCCTTAAGATCGACCCAGAAGAAGCGATCGGTGTCAAAGAGCGTATGATCGAAATCCAGCAGGATGCCGTGCCGAGCGCCTGATGCCGTCCCCGCGGTATTGTTATCCATGTGCTGATGTGCCTGAGGCGGCATCTCGTGCGATGTCAAAAATCTGCTGGAACATCGGCTCGGTCAGCCTGCCGGTCTGGGTATTCTGTTGACTGGGATGATAGGAGGCGACCAGCACGAGGCCATCAGGGAAGACCGTGACCTGTCCATGTCCGAAGCGCGGCCTGGGGGTCGGGAGTGTAGCGCCGCAGGTCTCCAGGGCATCCAGGCAGGCCCGGAAGGCGATCTGACCCAGGGCTATAATGACTCGAACCTGCCGGAGCAGCGACAGTTCCTCCACGAGGAAGGGGCGACAGCGCCTCAGTTCGACGGGGGTCGGTCGGTTATCCGGGGGCGCGCATCGAACGGCTGCCGCGATGTAGCAATCCGTGAGACGCAGACCGTCGTCGCGGTCGGTTGACGTCGGCTGATTGGCGAACCCCGCCCGGTAGAGTGCCCGATAGAGGAAGTCGCCGCTCCGATCCCCCGTGAAGACCCGGCCTGTCCGATTACCGCCGTGGGCCGCCGGCGCTAGGCCGACTACGAGCAGGCGCGCGGTCGGATCGCCAAAACCGGGAACCGGCCGCCCCCAGTAGGTCCAATCACGGTAACGGCGTACCTTCTCTCGGGCCGTCCGTTCCCGATGCCGCACCAGCCTCGGACAACGCCGGCAGGCGATGATCTGTCGACACAACGTCTCCAGATCTCCCGCCTCACGAGTGAGACGACGCTGGAGCGGTTTTCCGGCTACACGTGCGCTGATAGTGTGGTCACCTTTTTGTCTCACTCCCCCTACGGCAGCAGACTCGATAGAGAGAGGTTGAGTGTGTGGTCGGCATCCACCGTGAAGATATCCTGTGTGAGCGTGATGAGAGTCCCGTTCGAATCTCGGAGTATCAACTTGATCGTCTGGGAGCCTCCGCTGACATTCACCAGGGCCAGGGTCGTGTCCAGATCGCCGCCGCCAGGGCTGACCGTGTCCGTGTTCACAAAGACCGGAAACGCGAAGGGCGGAACCTGCAACGCGATGGTTTTTTCTAGCCCGGGGTTGGCGAGGAACACCACCCCATTGAACTCAGTGGTCAGCCCTGTTGTGTTTGTGCACGCTACGTCGGTGCACTTGGCAATCGTCAGGCTCCCGAAGATGAAGACGCGCTTGGCAAGGGCGCTGGCAGGAAAAAGCATCCCCCCCATCGTCAGGGCCAATACGACAGCAATGAGAGTTTTTCGCATGGGACCATCCTCCTTTCTTGTCTTGTAAAGGCAAACCTCGCACGCAGGCCTCGATGTCTGCCCACCACCCAGAGTCCTGTTGATGTCTTCCCAGAGGGCTCCGGCTGCCACACCACCTGCACCGCCGATGATTTATTACATCTATGGTAACCTCCCTTGGGTTAATACCATTCTCCGTTGAAAGTTGCAATGCCAATGAGATGTTTGCTCCATCCCTTTTTCTTATGACATAATGCCAGGTAAGCGAGAATCATATTCAGGGAAGGGGTCAGAAGATGTCGATGCCTGCGACAAGCGTGATGCTACGATTCGTTGTCCATGAGCATAACGCCACCCGCTTACATTACGACTTCCGGCTTGAGATGGGCGGGGTCCTCAAATCGTGGGCGGTTCCCAAGGGACCCTCCATGAATCCGGCCGACAAGCGCCTGGCCGTCATGGTCGCCGATCATCCGGTTGACTATATCGACTTCGAGGGAATCATCCCGGAAGGGCACTACGGCGCCGGTCCGGTTATCGTCTGGGATGAGGGGACGTATGAGATGGTCGAGTCCAGATCACCGGAGGTTCAACTCGACAGCGGGAAACTCACTATTCTCCTGAAAGGACGGAAGCTGAGGGGCATTTTTACGCTGGCCCGGTTTGCCGGAGGCGAGACCGGAAGGGAGTGGCTGCTGATGAAGAAGGGCGATCAGTATGCCGACCAGGCGTGGACGCTCAAGAGTGAGCTGACGGCTACTCGACTCAAGGCGTTGGCGATGAAGACGCCATCGTGTGAAACCTCATAGCCAGTGGGGAGAGGAGGATGGCGACGCGGATCGAAAAGGACGTATTGGGGCAAAAGGAGGTCCCGTCCGGGGCCTACTATGGCATTCAGACGGTCAGGGCGATGGAAAACTTTCCCATCAGCGGACTCAGACTGCATCCCCGGATGGTGGAGGCAATGGTCGGGGTGAAGAAGGTGGCCGCGCTGGTGAACACCGACCTGGGGCTCATGAAGCCGGAGATAGGGCGGGCAATCGCCGCGGCGGCCGACGAGGTCCTGGCCGGCCAACTCCGCGATCAGTTTGCGGTAGACGTCTACCAGATGGGGGCCGGGACATCGTGCAACATGAACGTGAATGAGGTCCTGGCCAACCGGGCCATCGAGCTGTTAGGCGGTCAGAAGGGCGAGTACACGGTTGTTCACCCCCATGACCATGTGAATATGGCCCAGTCTACCAACGACGTCTTTCCGACCGCCATGCGGATCGCGGCTCGCCTGCTTTTTGCGGAGCTACTGCCGATCCTCGATGATCTGAAGACCGCCTTGGCACAAAAGGCAACGGAGTTCGATGGTATCCTGAAGTCGGGGCGCACGCATCTGCAGGACGCGGTTCCGATACGGTTGGGGCAGGAGTTCGCGGCCTATGCGGCGACCGTCGGCAAATGTCGGGAGCGGATCGCCGGTGCCGTACGATCGCTGGAGGAGCTGGGGATCGGCGGGAGCGCCGCCGGTACCGGCCTGAATACCCACCCGGAGTATCGTAGCAGGCTGGTGGAGTACCTACATACCTGGACGGGAATCGAGTGGCGTACCGCGTCCGATATGCGCGAAGCGATGCAGTCGAATCTGCCAATCGCCGAAAGCTCGTCGGCCCTGCGGCTGCTCGCGCTTGAACTGATCAGGATCTGTAACGATCTTCGCCTGCTCGCCTCTGGGCCGACCACCGGGTTTGCCGAGATCGTCCTGCCTGCCGTCCAACCGGGCTCGTCAATCATGCCGGGCAAGGTTAACCCCTCCATGGCGGAGATGTTGAACATGGTCTGTTTTCAGGTGATTGGAAATGATCTAGCCATCTCGATGGCGGTTCAGGCCGGGCAGCTTGAACTGAATGTCATGATGCCGGTTATGGCCCACAACCTTCATCAGTCGATTGAAATCCTGAAAAACGCCGTACGGGTCTTTACGGACCGTTGCGTCCGGGGAATCATCGCCGATGTCGACCGATGCCGGCGATATGCCGAGGGGAGTATGGCGCTGGCGGCCGCCTTGAATATCTCCCTCGGCTATGCCAGGGCCGCCGAGGTGGTGAGGCGCGCTGTACGCGATCGAAAGAGCATCATCGACGTGGTCCGGGAGGAAAGCCTGCTGACCGAGGCCCAGATCGCCCAGATCCTTGAGCCGATGAACCTGACCGAACCCGGACTACCCGGCCGGCCGGATCAGTTCCGATGAGAGCCCGGTGAACATCGTGCTTGCCGGCAATATTGAAAGATTGAGCTTGACGATCGAGAATGGGCGCTCTACATTAAAAGGGAAAGGAGCGTTTGTAAGATGAAACGCGTGATGTTATTGGCGGTTAGCGCCCTCATTCCGATGTTTGTGGCGTCTCAGGCATTTGGCCACGGCGGCGGGGACGTGATGGGTGACTGGGACGCTGCGGACAAGTGCACCGCCGTAAAGGGTCATTATACCGTACATTTTACAGCCTATCAGGAGCTTATCGGCTCGGGAATGATCCCCTTGATGCACGAAGTGGGCTCGGAGCAGGTAAAGAAGGAGTTTCAGTCCTACTGCGAAGGCGTTCCGAAGATCGGTAAGTTCTCCATAGCCTTTGACCTGTACAATGAAGAGATGCGATCGCTGCCCATCTCGGTTCAGATTGTTGAGGCTGAGGCTCATGAGGACAAGGGTGGAGGTGAGCACTCGCACGTTGTGTTCTCTCGACCTCCAACCGTCTACGGCGACGGATCGATCAGGATCGATGCCGAGATCCCGAATCCTGGACACTATATTGCCATCATGAAGTTGGAAAAGGTGGGCCCTGGTATCGCGCACAAGCCGCATCGCGGATCCGAGATCGGGGAATGGCAGCGGGTCAGTCACACACACGGCCCAGGGACCGACCCCACCGAAGCTCAGATGCAGGCCGTTGACCCGATCTACAGCTTCCCCTTCACCGTAGGCCTGGAGGTGCGGGCGTACAGTCGTCTGCCGTGGTTCCTGTCCAATCTCGGGTTCCAGTTGGCCGTCTCGTTGCTGGTGCTTTGCGCCTTGGCATTCGGCGTACGATACCTGATGAACGGCCGTCGAAGCAAACCGGCCTGACCGGCGAGAAGGTCTGATCTGCCTGTTCTCTTCCACATCTGGCATATCCCAAGCTTTATTTCTATGAACGATTTTCGCGTGATACACGCCCCTTCCGGTTGACCGCACGCCCCCAAAAATCGCTTGACAGCATCCGAAGGATACGATAGATTTTCGCCGCTTCCGATGATAGATGCGGCTTATCGGGACGCTGAGGGACCGTCGATGTCGGCAACACGCGAGGCGACGGTTGTGTCTATGCGAAGACCCGGGGCCTGACGGAATGGAAGGAAGCGACTCGACGGCGAAGGAGCGTTGAGGGTCTACAGAGAGGAGGTGAAGACGTGCGAGGCACCGGGAAGGTCAAATGGTTTAATGAGGCGAAGGGATACGGCTTTATCGAGCGACCGGAGGGCGGCGATCTGTTCGTGCATTACTCCGCCATTCAGGGAAACGGCTTCAGGACGCTGACTGAGGGCCAGGAGGTAGAGTTTGATGTCGTGGAGGGGCCGAAGGGAAAGCAGGCTGCCAACGTCGTCAAGCTGTAACGCATAGCTGGTTGGTGTCAAGCCGGAGACCCCCCGTCGAGGTAACGGACTCACGGGGGGTCGGCTTTTGATGTCGTCAGTCGGTAAGACCGGACAGCAGGGTATGCGCCCTCGAGATCGCTTCAGAGACCGGGGTCCGTATCTCCTCGCCGGTCTTTCGTATCTTCAGGTCGATCATGCCGTCCTTCACGGTACGGGTCCCAACGGTCATTCGAAGGGGTAAGCCGAGCAGATCCGCATCCTTGAATTTCACGCCTGCCCGCTCGTCACGGTCGTCGTACAGGGTTTCGACCCCTTCGTGCTGAAGCTGGGTGTACAGCGCCTCGGCGACCTCGGCGATCCGCGGTTCGCGCACATTAACCGGCAGCAGATGAAGCTGAAAGGGTGCGAGGGCCGGCGGCCAGACGATCCCCAGATCGTCATGGCGCTGCTCAATCGCCGCTGCCGCAATACGCGCGACCCCGATCCCGTAGCTGCCCATCACAATCGGACATTCCGCTCCCGCTTCATTCAAATAGACCGCCTTCATCGGGCCGGAGTATTTCGTCCCGAGCCTGAAGATATTCCCTACCTCAATGACCCGCTCCACGCTCAGGCTGCCCTCGCAATGCGGACACCCATCCCCGCTCGACACCTGATGCATATCGGCCCACTGCGGCTGGAAGTGGACGCCAGGCTCGACGCCGCGCAGGTGGAATCCATCCTTATTGGCTCCAGCCACATACCGTCCGGTGCGCAACGACTCGTCGGCGAAAATCTCGAGCTTCACCCCGACAGGTCCGATGCTGCCGGCCCCGGCTCCGAGATGGATCAGCATTTCATCGCGATGCGCCTGGCGCGTCTCTCCGACCATCTTTGCAAGCTTCTTCTCATGAAGCCGCTGATCGCCTCTCAGAAGGGCCAGAAGCGGACCCTCCGGCGTTATGAGCAGCAACGATTTGATAGTCAACGCCGGGTCGATCTTCAGGAAGCGGCAGACCTCTTCAATGGTCCCGACGCCCGGTGTGGCGATCTCCTCCAGATCCCAGTTCGGGAATGCCGGCTGTCGGGGTCTGGAGACCGCCATCTCGACATTGGCCGAGTAGCGGCAACGATCGCAGAGGGCGATCTCGTCCTCACCGGCCGCGCTCGGGGCCATGAACTCGTGCGCAACCGCACCGCCCATCATTCCCGGATCGCTTTCGACGACGTGAAAGGCCAGCCCGCACCGCCTGAAGATCCGACAGTACGCCTCCTTATGGAGCTCGTAGTTCCGCTCCAGCCCCGCCTCGTCCCGATCCAATGTATAGGAATCCTTCATGACGAATTCCCGCGTCCGCAGCACACCGCTCTTCGGTCTCGCTTCGTCTCGAAGCTTGGTCTGAATCTGATACCAGATCTGCGGGAGATCCCGATAGGAGCGAATCTCGCGAGCCGCCAGCCACGCGACAACCTCTTCATGCGTCATTCCCAGACACATCTGCCGTTTGCCGCGATCGTGCAGCCGAAACATCTCCTCTCCGATCGTCGTCCATCGCCCCGTCTGCTGCCACAGCTCCGCCGGGTGTAGAACCGGCATAGTGATCTCCTGGCCGCCGATTCGGTTCATCTCCTCACGGATGACGGCAGTGATCTTGTCCATGACGCGCTGGCCCAGCGGGAGGGTGACATAGATCCCTGCCGCAAGTTGCCGGACCAGCCCGGCGCGGATCATCAGCGCGTGGCTGAGCGCCTCCGCCTCTGCCGGCTCTTCCTTCAGTGTCGGGATTAGTGATCGTGTCCAACGCATCTCATTCTCAATGAAGCAGCATGGAGCCGTCAGCAATCAGCAATCATACATGACGACATAAGTCTCAGACAGTTCGTCATTCCGGACTTGACCCGGAATCCAGTGCCCTTCTGGATTCCCGCTTTCGCGGGAATGACGGCTATTGTTGCGGTTTGTGACGCTACAAATAGCCAAGCACGAAAAACACTAAGTGGTGGACAGCCCCTCTCGCTTCATCCTTCTTGGTGTGTCCTACAAGCTGATGGCTGATAGCTGAACGCTGTAAGCTCAGTTGTAGCCGTCACCCTCCGCCACCATCTTGTTGACCTCCTCAATCAGGGCATCCACAATCTCGGACTCCTTCACTTTCCGGGGGGCCTCTCCCTTTTTGAAAATCCAACCGATCCCCTTACCGCCGGCTACCCCGATATCGGCCCCTCTGGCCTCCCCCGGTCCGTTCACCTCGCACCCCATCACGGCGACATGGATCTCCTTGGTGATCCCAGCCAGTCGCCGCTCCACCTCCTGGGCAAGCGGAACCAGATCAATATCGGCCCTTGCGCAGGACGGGCAGGCGACCAGCGTGAGCCCACCCCTTCGAAGTCCGAGCGATTTCAGGATTTCAACACCCGCCTTGATCTCCTTGACGGGGTCGGCCGAGAGCGACACCCGGATCGTGTCACCGATCCCCTCGGCCAGCAGCGTTCCGATTCCGACCGCCGATCTGATCGTTCCTACCCCCGGTGTCCCGGCCTCGGTCACACCCAGGTGGAGGGGGTACTCGATCTCATCCGCCAGCAGGCGGTAGGCCTCGATCATCATCAGGGGATCGGAGGCCTTCAGTGAGACCTTGATCTCCGGATAGTTCAGGTCTTCGAGGATCCGGATATGGCGCAGGGCGCTCTCCACCATCCCTCGTGGGGTCGGCCCGCCGTCCCTCGCCAGCAGATTCTTCTCCAGCGATCCGGCGTTGACCCCGATCCGGATCGGAATTCTTCGTGCGGCCGCCGCCTTGACGACCTCCTCGACGCGCGAACGATCGCCGATGTTGCCGGGGTTGAGACGCAGACCGTCGACGCCTTGCTGCAGGGCGATCAGGGCGAGCCGGTAGTCGAAGTGGATGTCGGCGATGAGAGGAATCCGGATCTGTTTGCGGATCTCCCACAGTTTTTCCGCCGCCTCTTTCCCCGGGATACCGACCCGAACGATGTCACACCCGGCGACCTCCAAGGCCCAGATCTGATCGACCGTGGCTCGGACATCGCGCGTATCGGTCTTCGTCATCGACTGGACCGAGACCGGCGCGTTGCCGCCGATCTTGACGGCCCCGACTCGAATCTGTCGCGTCTTGCGTCGTTCGATCATCATTCAGCCACCTAAGCGTTCAGCCATCAGCGCCAAGAGCAGGTATTTAGACTGAAGGCTGCAGACTCCTGAAAACCTTCAGCCCATCTACCTTCAGCCGCTTTCACTCGGTGCTGGTTGCTGACAGCTAAATGCTGCTGTTTCACTGTCTTCCAAGCAGTCGGAAGATATCGTTGTAGAAGGCAAATATCATGAGGGCCACCAACAGGGCCAGCCCGACCTGTTGGGCCATCTCTCGTTTCTGCAGGCTAACCGGCTTCCCGCGAACGGCTTCAATGAGCGAGAAGAACAGATGCCCGCCATCCAGGATAGGGATCGGAAGCAGGTTCAGGATTCCCAGGTTGATAGACAAGAGGGCGGTGAAGAACATGAGGTTCAGAACACCTTGGCGCGCCTGCTGACCGGCCATCTGCGCCACCAGAAGCGGTCCGCCGATGGTCTTGGCCGGGACGACACCCTGGATCAACTTGACAAACGTGAGCAGGATCAGGCGGCTGAGATCGTAGGTTTTATAGATCGCCCGTCCCAATGCGGTCATCGGATTCGTCCGCTCGGTCAGGAACTCTTCAGCCGGTGCAATGCCAAGCAGTCCGACCTCCTGTTCCTCACCGAAGACATTCTTTTGGCGGGTGGCCTTCGGAGCCACCACCAGGTCAAACCGGCGTTCCCCCCGTTCGAGGGTCAGGCGCACAGGACGTCCGGGACTCTTATGGATCTGGGCCGCCAACTCCTCCCACTTCTCGATAGGTTGTCCGTCGATCGCCGTAATTCGATCGCCGCTCTGCACCCCCGCCTCGTGAGCCGGGAAGCCCTCCATGACCTCCCCGACCTTGGTGGCGAGGGTCGGGACGCCGAACATGAAGACCACCCAGAAGATTACGATAGCCAGGAGAAAATTGGAACCCGGGCCGGCCAGGATGATCAGCGAGCGCCACCCGACCGGCTTCGTAGAGAATGATCCTTCCGGGTCGGCGACCTCTTCCTTGGGATCCTCGCCGTGCATTTTGACATACCCGCCCAGCGGGATGGCGGAGAGGAGATATTCGGTTTCGCCGCGCCTGAACCCGATGATCTTTGGACCGAAGCCGAGGGAAAACTTCAGGACCTTGACCCCAGCCCGTTTGGCGACCAAGAAGTGGCCCAGCTCGTGAACGAAGATGAGTGCGCCCAGGACGAGGACAGCCCAGAGCACGTAATCGAGGCGCGAGAGGAGCGGTCGGGGATCGACCGCTTCCAGCAGGCTGAAGGCAATCGCGGGGGTAAATGTTGTTATGCTGCCGGCGTCCAACATCTTCTCCTTGTCTTACGTGGGCAGCGTCGCCAACACCCGCTTCCTGGCCTCACGATCGGCGTCCAGGGCATCTTCAAGCGAATCGATCTTGCGACCCTGGTGGCTGTCCATCGCTCGAGCAATGAGGGTGGCAATGTCCGGGAAGGCCACGCGGCCTGAGAGAAACAGGTCGACCGCCACCTCGTTGGCGGCATTGAGAACGGCGGGGTAGGTTCCACCGGCTCGGAGTGCCTGATAGGCGAGGCCGAGACAGGGGAACCTCTCATGATCGACCGGTTCAAAGGTGAGCGCCGACAGGCTGTTCAGGTCGAGAGGCGGTAGCGGTGTCTGAAGGCGCTCAGGGTACGAGAGGGCGTACAGGATCGGCAGTCCCATGTCGGTGACGCCCATCTGAGCCAGGATCGCGCCATCCAGGAATTCCACCATCGAATGGATGATGCTCTGCGGGTGGATGATGACGTCGATCTGTTCCGGCGCGAGAGAGAAGAACCAACTGGCCTCGATGACCTCGAGGCCCTTGTTCATCAGGGTGGCCGAGTCGATGGTAATCTTCTTGCCCATCACCCATGTCGGGTGCTGTAACGCCTCTTGCGGCGTGATGGTTGCAAAGCTTTCTTTTGGGCGGCGGCGGAACGGTCCTCCCGAGGAGGTCAAGAGTACCCGCTTCAAATACGCACGACTTTGCTGTCCGTCCAGGCACTGGAAGATGGCCGAGTGTTCGCTATCGACGGGCAGCAGTCGAATCCCCCGCGATCGAGCCTCGGCGATGACCAGTTCGCCGGCCATGACCATGACCTCTTTTGTCGCGAGGGCAATGTCTTTTCCCGCCTTGATGGCGGCGAGACTCGGGAGCAGGCCCGCTGCGCCGACGATCGCCGTCAGGACAATGTCGGCTTCGGACGCCGTCGCCGCACCGAGTACGCCGTCGTCCCCCCACCCGATCTCGACGGGGAGATCGTTGACCCGTTCCTTCAGCGCTGTTGCGGCCCTGGACGTTCCGACGGCGACGATGCGGGGGGAGAACCGCCTGATCTGTTGCTCGAGAAGATCGATATTATCCCTGGCCGCAAGGGCGACCACCTCGAAGGCGTCGCGGTGCAGGTCGATCATCGCCAGGGCCTTGACCCCAATGGTTCCGGTTGAGCCAAGAATGCTGACGCGCTTCACTATGTGTCTCCCCTCGCTGCTACACCGCAACGATCATCGACGACAAGGCCATTGTCCACCGGCGGTTATGAACGTAGTATAGTCGGGTCGAGGGTCTTGAGCAAGCGCTTTCAGCTCATCAGATAGGCCGCTTATTCGACGCTCAGGCGATATACAGCGAGACTGGGAAGATCAAAGGCCCACCCCGGTAGGCCTTCGATCCTCTCGTGCGTACGGAAGGTATGCGGGCAGGGGGTAGAACGTCTTATGCCCCTATCAATTATTTCTGTGGCTCGCTGAAGACCCACTTGGCGAACAGACCAATCACGACGACTGCGACCAGCCCGGCAACCGCCCCCATTGGTGTGGTAAGGATATCAAGTACGACCTGCGACATTCCTGCCATGTGACGTCATCTCCTTTATACGATTGCTATAACGGTTAACCGGCCACCCCGGTGAGAACGCGCCTCCGTAGCCGAACGGATCGCTACCGTATCACGCTGCATATACTCATACCCGAAACCGGTCGACGCTGTCAAGCGCAAAAGGCGGACAGACCGACTCAATGGGCGGCACAACTCAACGGGAAGGGGACGGCGGCATAGCAGGGTGCCCGGACGGACGGAACTGATACACGATCTCACCCGGCTTGACCAGTCCGAGATCCTCCCGCGCAATCGCCTCGACCTGGCCGGGATTATCGGCAAGGGTCTGAACCTCGAGGGTCAGATTCTCGTTAACCTGCTTCAGTCGTATGATCTCCTGTTGCAGTTCGGATCTGGTACTGTTCATCTGAACGATCTTGACGAGACTTTTCTGTCCGACGACGGAGGCGACCCCGATCACGATGGCCAACCCGGCAATGAACAGCAGCCACCGTTTGCGCGCGCTCCGTCTCGCCTCGATATCATCCGTAACACCCTGCGGCGTCCGCATCGTCGCCCTCCGTGGCTGTCAGATCCCCAGAAGTTCCCGCGCCGCCGCCGTCAACTCCGCGATCTGCGACTCAGAATGCGCATCCAGATAGAGGCGGACGACCGGTTCGGTCCCCGAAGGCCGCACGAGGAACCAACTGCCGTCCTCGAGCAGCAGCTTTGTCCCGTCCAGTCGGTTCACCTCCACGACGGCCAGTCCGGCAATCCGGGTCGGCAGGTCATTCAGGCGATCCGCCAGGCGCCCCTGCTGTTCCGCCGTAAGCTGGAGGTTCAGGCGACGAGCGTACACCGCGCTCCCCGCCTCGGCATAAAGCGTATCGAGCAGACCCTGCACACTGCAACCCTCGGCCACAGCGATCATCTCCGCCACCAGGAGGGCAGCCAGAATACCGTCCTTTTCAGGGACATGCCCGAAAATCGACAGACCGGCGCTCTCCTCGCCGCAGAGTGCCACCTTGTCCTGCGCGATAAGCTCGCCAAGATATTTGAAGCCGACCTTGGTCTCGTACACCGGGACCGCCTGTTGTTGCGCCACCCTATCGACCAGATGACTGGTAGCGATAGAACGGGCCACCCCCATGCGCCACCCTCGAGTCGTGATCAGGTGTTTCAGCAGCAGGGCCAGGATGTAGTTGGGCTCGATGAAGCGGCCGTCTCGGTCAATGATCCCATAGCGGTCGCCATCACCGTCGGTCGCCAAGCCGAGATGACAGCCGTGGGCCCTGACGACCCTCGTCAGCTCCGTGAGGTTGGTCTCTGAGGGATCCGGGGCCGCACCGCCGAAGGCGGGATTTCGCCAACCGTGCAGCGTCTGGACGTCGCACCCGGCCTCACGCAGGATCTCGTCGAGGTAGCCGCCGGCGGTCCCATAGAGCAGGTCGACGGCGATCTTCATGCGAGCCGCCCCGATAGCGCGCAGATCCACCAACTCCCGCAGTCGGTTCAGATAGCGCGGACGCGGGTCGATCCGCACGACCAGACCTTTGGCCTCCAACTCTCCAAGTGGGGGGTACGGCGGCTCGGGCTGCGCTCGCAGCGCCTGAATCCGCTTCTCGATTCGGTCGGTCACTGTCGGAAGGACCGGCCCGCCGGACGGACCGGAAAATTTCAGCCCGTTGTATTCCGGCGG
Organism: Candidatus Methylomirabilota bacterium; assembly: GCA_003104975.1. Lineage (NCBI taxonomy): Bacteria > Methylomirabilota (SeqCode) > Candidatus Methylomirabilota bacterium. The sequence goes on along the minus strand of PQAM01000004.1, from coordinate 11,522 downwards.
GTTATGGCTGGCTGTGATGTTCAGGCCGCCCGCTGCGCCGCGGCGAATCACCTCGTATGCGATGACGGGTGTCGGCGTATCGCGATCGGTCAGCCAGACCCGTACGCCGCAGGCCGCCAGAACTGCCGCCGCCTCGGCCGCGAAGGCCTCCGACAGAAAGCGCGTATCGTACCCCACGACGACCTGAGGGTGATCGGCGCCCTCAACCAGCAGGTCTTCCGCGATGGCCCGCGCGACAAGGCGAACATTAGCAAAGGTGAAGTTGTCGGCGATGATATCTCGCCAGCCGGAGGTACCGAATCTGATGGGCTTCATGCCGTTATCTCCGCCGGGCTGCCCTTCATGCACTGATCGAAGAGGCCCCGGTAGCGGGCTGCGTTGGCCTCTGCCTGCGCCAAGGTATCGGCCTCGGCGAGGATATGGAACAGTGGCCGGTCGTGATCCGGATACAAAATCACCCAGTCGCGACCAAGGTGGACCTTGACCCCGTCCACCAACTCGACCTGTTGATCGGCGGTCGCGGCGATGAGCGCCCGCATCGTCCCGCCCTTTCGCTCCCAGGAGCAGGGTACCTGTTCGCGGCATTTGAAGCGTTGAGGGACGGATGGGGCAAACTGACACAGGCGGAGATTCTGGGTTGCGAGCATCTCCAGGAGCCTCAAGATTGCCAGCATCCCGTCAAAGGCCGGTTGAAACTCAGGGAAGATAAAACCACCAAGACCGTCCCCTACGAACACGACACCGTCTCGTGCCGCCGCCTCCGTCAGCGCTCGCGGGGTCGTTCGTGTTCGCAGGACGTCGAAACCGAAATCGTGAGCCAACTCCTCGATGACCGAGCCGGCGGTGATCGGAATGCCGATGACGCCACGAGGGTGGGTCCGCATGACCAGCAGGGCCATGACCGCCAGCGCCAGGTCGTCGCTCAACAGGTTGCCGGCGTCATCCACAATGAAAATCTTTTCCCCCCCGGCATCCAGCATGACGCCCAGATCGGCCCGAAGGCCTTTAACGATTTCCGAGAGCTGGTGCAGTGAGCGACGGAACTCCTCCGCGCTCTTGGTGATTCGACTTTCATCCATGCAGCCGTTCAGCGCAATGACCTCACACCCCAGCGTCCCGAGGATCTGCGGGAAGACGGCCGACGCCGAGCCATAGGCGTAATCGACAACGATTCTGAAGCCGCAGCGGCGCAGCGCATCTTGATCGATAAAGCCCAAGATCCCGTCTCGGTAAAAGTCGGTCCCGTACGGGGGAGGGGAGAGACGACCGATTTCTTCAACCTTGGCTCGGCGGAAATCCTCCCGAAAAAAGAGCCGTTCAATACTCTTCTCCCGGCTGGATGAGATGTCCATACCGTACTCATCAAAGAACATAATGTCGATCAGCTCCGGATCGAAGGGGGATTTTCGGACGTGCACGCCGCCTACCACGTCGCGCGCACTCATCTTGTACCGGACCACTGGGATCGGGGCAATGCGGAAATCGCGCGCGTTGACGCCCGCAGACAGAAGGCCGCTGATCACGGCCCGTTTGACCATGTGGGAGGCCTGGTGATTGTCGCGGCTGGTGCGGACGAACGATCCCATCCGCATTGTCGCCCCGAAACAGGCGCCGAGCTTGGCTCCAAACTCCGGCGAGATCTCGAGATTCGCCAATCCGGTCACGCCGTAGGCCCCGAACAGCGAGCGTGACCACTTCTGGCCCCAGATCAGGCTCGTAGCCAGGACGGCTCCATCGTCGACGACCTTATGGGGCCACACCTTGACGTCGGCTTTCACCACCGATCCCTCGCCGACCTTGCACTGTTCGCTGATCAACGCGCCCTCGAAGACACGGGCGTCGGCCTTGATCTCGCTGGCCCGGCCGATGACGTTCTCCTTCAACACCGCCCGGGCGCCGACAAAGACATTATTCCAGAGGACCGATCCGATGATGACCGCGCCCTCCTCGATGACGCAGTTGTCGCCGATCACGCTCCGGGTGATGTGAGTGTTGGGCCCCACCTGCGTATGTCGGCCGATCAGGACCCCATCTCTCAACGACGCGGTGAAATCGACGCGGCTCCCTTCGCCGAGCCAGATCGGTTTGTCGAGTCCCTCCACCAGCTTGCCGGGGGGTGTGACCTTCACCAGTCCGGCCAGGATGTCGCGATGCGCGAGACGGTACTCGATCAGATCGCCCACATCCTTCCAGTACCCGGGTGCTACATAGCCGTACAGCGGACGTCCTTCACGCATCAGCCTCGGCAACAGATCGCGGCTGAAGTCACACTCTTTCCCGGTCGGGATCAGTTCGAGCACCTCCGGCTCGAGGATGTAGATGCCGGTGTTGACGGTGTCGCTGATGACCTCACCCCAGGTCGGTTTCTCCAGAAAGTGCGTCACGCGGCCGTCGGGAGCCGTGATAACCACGCCGTATTGAAGCGGGTTTTCGACCCTGGTCAACACCATCGTCGCTACGGCCCCGCGATCCTTGTGAAACTTGACCGCCTGTGAGAGGTCGAAATCGGTCAGGACATCGCCGCTGATGACCAGGAACGCCTCGTCGAGAAACGCGGCGGCGTTCTTGACCGCCCCGGCTGTTCCATAGTCTTCGGTGGCAGTGGCATAGACCATCTTGACGCCGAATTCGCTGCCGTCGCCGAAGTAGCGTTCGATGCTGTCCGGCTGGAAGTAGAGAAGGGTAATGAGGTGATCAAACCCATGATCCTTGAGCAGTGTGACCGTATGTTCCATCAACGGCTTGACCGCCATCGGGATCATCGGCTTGGGAATGTTGGTCGTCAACGGCCGCAGCCGCGTACCGAATCCGCCGGCCATGATAACAGCTTTCATCACGCGTCCTTAATCATTCCGGGCTGTTGTTGACACGACGTTGTACGCTGTGACACCGGACGTTATTTCTTTTGAAAATTCCGCTTACTGAAGCAGTATAGGGAGCCCAGATGAATACTGTCAAGACCATTATCGTCGGAGGCCCGCAGCGATTAAAGGCGATGATCACGATTTACACCACCACATGCACCTCGGTATCCTGCAGGCCAAACGTGACTGCGGAAAAACGACTTTCGCATAGCTCCCACGAGCATATGAGCGAAAAACGGTCTCATATACCAATAATATCTTGATATGTCAAATATCAGCGATAGTCTACCACTATATCCCGATAATCATCCTTGCGAATGATCGTCTTGTCTCTTATATTTATTAGCACTCTCAACAGTAGAGTGCTAACAGTGTTGTCGTCGGCGAGTTGTTCGTTGTGTAGTGCGTGAGGGTGGTCTACATCGGAGTTATGGGCGGGCGTGAAACCCGTCCCTGCAGAGAAAGGAGTGGGCGATCGTGAAGGTAAAACCACTGCACGACCGAATTCTGGTGAAGCGTCTGGAGGAGAAAGAGACCAGGAAGGGCGGGATCATCATCCCTGATACCGCCAAAGAGAAGCCTCAAGAGGGTGAAGTGATCGCTGTCGGACCCGGTAAGGTCGGTGATGACGGCAAGCGACAGCCGATGGATGTGAAGGTCGGCGATAAGATCCTCTTCGGCAAGTACTCCGGTTCGGAGGTGAAACTGGACGACGAGGAGTTCTTGATCATGCGGGAGGAAGATGTCCTGTGCATCCTGCAATAGCCGGTGTACGGGTATCGACCGGACGATCGTTATTTCAAAACACTGACGCAGGTTGAGGAGGAGAGCTGATATGCCAGCCAAACAACTACTGTTTGATGAGGAGGCAAGGCGAAAGATTCAGAAGGGTGTGGATGTCCTTGCCGCCGCCGTGAAGGTGACGTTAGGCCCTAAAGGGCGGAACGTAGTCATCGATAAAAAGTTCGGCGCCCCGAATATTACGAAGGACGGGGTCACGGTCGCCAAGGAGATCGAGCTGGAGGACCACTTTGAGAATATGGGCGCCCAGATGGTCAAGGAGGTCGCGAGCAAGACCTCCGATGTTGCCGGAGATGGCACCACAACCGCGACCGTACTGGCCCAGTCGATCTTCCGAGAGGGAATCCGGAACGTGACCGCCGGCGCGAACCCGATGGCGCTGAAGCGAGGCATCGAGAAGGCGGTCGACAACGTCATCGACGAGCTCAAGAAGATCTCCAAGCCGACCAAGGGGAAGCGGGAGATCTCGCAGGTCGCGACAATTTCGGCCAATAACGACAGGACGATCGGCGACCTGATCGCCGATGCCATGGAGAAGGTCGGCAAAGACGGGGTCATCACCGTCGAGGAAGCCAAGAGCATGGAGACAACCCTCGAGGTTGTTGAGGGAATGCAGTTTGACCGAGGGTACACCTCGCCCTACTTTGTGACCGATCCCGAGCGGATGGAGGCGGTCCTGGAGAACCCGCTGATCCTGATCCACGAGAAAAAGATCAGCAACCTGAAGGATCTTCTGCCCGTGCTTGAGCAGATCGCCAAGATGGGCAAGCCGCTGTTGGTGATTGCGGAAGAGGTTGAGGGCGAGGCGCTGGCCACCCTGGTGGTCAACAAACTGCGCGGGACCCTGAACTGCGCAGCGGTCAAGGCGCCGGGCTTCGGCGATCGACGCAAGGAGATGCTGAAGGACATCGCGGTGCTGACCGGCGGCGAGGTGATCTCTGAGGAACTGGGGATCAAACTGGAGAGTATCCGGCTGGACGATTTGGGCCGAGCGAAGAAGGTGGTGATCGATAAGGAGAATACCACCATCATCGAAGGGGCCGGCGCCCAGAAGGAGATCGAGGGTCGCATCAAGCAGATCCGGACCCAGATCGAAGAGACGACCTCGGACTACGACAGGGAGAAGCTGCAAGAGCGGCTGGCCAAGCTGGCCGGCGGCGTGGCGGTGATCAAGGTCGGCGCGGCCACCGAGATTGCCATGAAGGAGAAGAAGGCCCGGGTTGAGGACGCGCTGAACGCGACCCGCGCGGCCGTTGAAGAGGGGATCATTCCGGGCGGCGGCGTCGCCTTCCTTCGGGCGTCAAAGAACATTGAAAAGCTGAAGTTCGAAGGGGACGAGAAGGTGGGCGGCGACATTGTTCGGCGGGCACTGGAGGAGCCGATCCGCCAGATCGCGGAGAATGCCGGCGTCGAGGGCTCGATTGTCGTCCAGAAGGTTCGGGACAATAACGGCTCGTACGGTTTTAACGCCGAGACGGACGTCTACGAAGACATGCTGGCGGCCGGGATCATCGACCCGACCAAGGTCGCTCGGATCGCGCTGCAGAACGCGTCGAGCATCGCGTCGTTGATGATCACCACCGAGGCGCTGATTACCGAGGCGCCGGAAAAGGAAAAGGCCCCGCCGATGCCGCCGGGCGGTCACGGCGGGATGGGTGATATGTACTAAAGATAGGTCGATAGACTGAAGGCTGAAAGGAAGAATAAAAACCCCAGGGGGAAACACCCCCTGGGGTTTTTATTTCCAAGAAAGGCAGGTCAATAGGCTGAAGACCGCAGCTATACCTAATGGCCTTCAGTCTTGAGCCTTGAAGTTCTTACTAACCCTTTGTCGTTTCCTGATGTGGCCCCGGCTCGATCTTCTCGTCGAAGAGTGTCACCTTCCAGGCGCCGTCGACCAGATCGACGAAGAGGGAGACGGTCTTATAAACGGGTTCACCCTCCTTCTTCTTGATCGTCATTTGAAACAGGGCGTATGAATGCTTGCCCTCGTGGCTCTTCTCCTTCAAATGATACGAGATCTCCTGCTCTCCTGCGGGCTCCGTCGCGGCGGCTGCGGTCGCCTGGATCTTCTCGACCATTTCGGCGTTGGCCAACTTCTTTGCCTCGTCAACGTTGCCCTGCTTATAATAGAGATCCATGAACTGCTCGGCTATGGCCATCGGATCCCCTTTGCCTTCACTTCCCCCCCCTCCTCCGCAGCCAGCAAGAAACACCAGAGTGAGGACCACCATTCCTGTTACAACATTTCTCAGCTTCACTGTCACCTCCGTAACGTGTTAAAAGGTTGGGACGAACGTCTACTTCGATCAACACTCCTCGGATGGTGGACCATCGAGGGGGATCCACGGGCAGGCTCGGCAATTACCCTTCCGTATGATCTTTAAGACCACGTCCAGCGCTCGAAAAAACCGTGTATTTCTATCATAACGGATTTGCCTTGTCAATCCCCATTATTTGCTTACAAGTCGAGTCATCAAATCTGGATAACACCCCCGGCTGTGAGAGAAAAGCGGTGGTCATCCGCCTGATCCACCAAATCAGGGAACAGATCATTTGGCAATGCCTGGCCTGGTTGAGGAAGATCACCACAGAAGGCAGGAGGACGGACAGGGACGATTCGACGGGTGACCTCGGTGGTCGGCACATCTCGTGGGAATGAGTAGGTTGGGGAAACGACCAGGTCAGTTGTCGGGGATGGCTAGGGGAGCTGCCGGATGACCTCATGAACCATATCAAATTCCAGCGATTTGTCGAAGAAGTAATCGGCTCCGGTCTCCAGGCATTGCTTCCGATATTGGGGATAGGGGTAGTTGGTAAGGACTAAAACGATGGGACCCGGTGCGTCTTTTTTGATCTGTTGCAGTACCTGGATCCCGTTGCCTTCCAGCAGATGTAGGTCCAGAATCACCACATCAGGCCTCATTCTCCGGATGGCCTCCACGGCTTCAGCAGCCCCCACCGCCTGCCCGATTATCTGGCCGGTGGGCAGACCCGAAAGCACCTCGATGAGCCGTTCCCGCACGACGGCTGAATCATCCACGATAAAGATGCGCATCATACGTCCTCGAGTCCGAGGCGGGCGCCCATCCGTACTGGGTTCCGATTCACCTCCACTCTACGCAATAAGATAGCATCAGCGCTCGACGATGACCGTCGGTAAGACGCCGATCTTTCTGTCAGAATGTAGCGCATGCCGTCGCCCGATTTCATCCTACATTCGGGGGGCACCGGGTGAGGACTGACCGGGGGATACGACGATCCGGAGAGGTCACTCCACCAGGCGATTCTGGATCGCGTAGCGGATCAGTTCGACATTGCTCTCCATCGACATCTTCTCCAGGATGCGGGCACGATAGGTGCTGACGGTCTTGACGCTGAGCGACAGCTCGGTGGCGATGTCGGTGATCGATTTTCCGGATGCGAGCAGACAGAGTACCCGGAACTCCTGGTGCGAGAGTGCCTCATGCGGTGGGCGTGCGACGCCGCCGGCCACCTCCAAGGCCAATCGCTCGGCGAGCTCCAGGCTCATGTATCGGCCGCCGCCGATCACCTTCTTGATGGCCTTGAGCAACTCCTCCGCCGCACTGTCTTTCGTCAAATAGCCTGCCGCGCCGGACTTGAGCGCCCGTACGGCGTACTGCTCTTCCGCATGCATACTCAACACCAGTACCGGCAGGTTGCGGTACTCATGCTTTAACTCGCTGAGCACATCCAGGCCGCTTTTGCCGGGCATTGAGATGTCCAGGACCACCAGATCGCATGGTTGCCGTCGAAGTAGTGCGAACAACTCCTGCCCGTTCTTGGCTTCGCCCACCACCTGCATCCCGGGTTCTTCGCTCACAACCTGGATCAGTCCGCGCCGTGCCACCGTATGATCATCGGCGATGAGAATGCGGATCATTCCTCTCTACTCCGTTCATGGGATCGGCGAACCCAACCCCGTTTTGCCTCGAGGCAGCCCACTTCCAGGAAAAAGTATAGGGGGTCTCGCCGATAAATCAAAACAAAATCGAGAGGAGCGGCGCGTCAACGCCCACATCATGTCGACGATCTCGTGACGGACTTGGGCTAAGTAAAACCCCCTCTCCCGACATGTCGGGAGAGGGGGTGTGGAACAGAGGAGGGGGTTTAGAAGAGCGGATTTTGCTGGTCGGCGGTCAAACCCTGTTTCCAGGTTGGCGGGAGATTCTGGACCCACCCGTTATAGACTACCGGGATCGGGAGGATGCCCTGGCCCCCCATGCCGGGGTTGCCGGTGACTCGGTCGTCCGTTGCGGTGCCGGTCGACGCGGTCAGCGGCACCCGTCCCGCAATCGTCGCATCCGACGGATTACCGTCGTTGTTCGGGTCCGGATCGACGACGATCAGGTCGTTCGAGAACTTACTCGAGACATAGGCGTAATAGCCGCCGCCCTGCTTGGCGCCATACTGGACACCGTGACACCCCGGATCGCACGGTAACATCGCGACGACGGTATCGGTCATCGTATCCACCACGGTAATGGTTGCTGTCAAGGTGTTGGCGGTCACCATTGACCGGCCGTTCGGGCTGACCGGGGTCTGGATCGGCAGGGCACCGACTGGACCGGTGATTGTCCCGGACAGCGGATCGTAATGGGTCAGGAGATTGATTGTACCCCGAACACTCCCGGTCGCCATATCGACGACGGTGATGGTACTGTCCAGCAGGTTGGCGATGTAGTATTTGCTTGCATCCGGCATCATCCCGGTCGCGAGCGGATGGGACCCCGTCGGCACAATGCCGGCCAGCGATCGGCTGGGAAAGTCGTAAATGGAGGAGTCGTCGGTAAAGACGTTGGGTGTAACCATCATCTTGCCGTCGTGACTCATCCAGTGGGCGTGGGGGTTGGCCCGACCGATATTGATTGACCGTTGCACCTCCGTGGCCGACGGCGCCAACTCAATCACCGAATTTGGTGTGTCGCCGCCGTTGATGGTAACATGAAGCTGATCGGTATCGGTCCGGGTCATGACATGGGCCGGCGCCTCGCCCACATCGATGTTGCGGACCAATTGCCCGGTTGCCCGGTTGAAGACGGTCAATTTTCTGTCGAACCATTGGGTCTGATAGATCAGTGTCTGGCTCCTGTCGGTCCACATGTTGTGGGGATTGTTCATGTCGATCTTGGGGAGCGCGACCTTCCTGGCCACCTGCCAGGTGGTCGCATCGACCTTTGTCGCCGTCCCGGGCTTCGTTTTCCCGGCTGTCAGCTCGAACTGGGTATCTACCCATACCTCGCCGACGCCGGGGATGGTCGGATTGGCGAGCACCTGGAGGGTCGTATCGTTACCGTACCGGGCGTCAAGCACCGCCGGCAGGTTCACCACCCCGACATCGATCCGGACGTCCACGTTCGGGTAGGTGACATGCCAAGGCCGCGACGATCTATAGTCCTGCCAGTTGGCGGGATTGGTGGCAATAAAAAACGTTCTGAGCAGCCGTGTCGCCAGGTCGCTGCTGGTCGGGACGGTGATGCCGTTGACCAGAGTGATGGCATCGCCGAGGTCCAGGCCCGCCGTATTGGGATCGTCAACAATCACGGCGGCGAACATATAGGGGTGAACCTTGCACACAAACACGTAGAGGCCCGGCGTTCGGAGGACCAGATCGGCGCCGTTCTTTGTCGGCGGGGTGTCAAACGGCATGCCTGTTGCGCCGGTGGGGAAGATCAGGCCGGTTACTGTGTGGGTGGTCTTGGACTTATCGTACGAGAACTTCACTCTGGCGCCGGGTTGGACGACCGCCAGGGATTGCGTGCCCCCGATCGGTCCGGCAGTATTCTTGAACCAGCGTCCGGGCTCATCGGTAATCGCAAATTCCGCATCGGCATGCGCTTCCGCAATCATCGGTCCGGTCATGGTGGCCGCGATCAACAGAAGTGCGCCTGCGACTATAGAGACCACGCCATGTCCCAGCCTTCGAGCGTTCGGCCGGCTCAGTAACCCAGGATGACGTGCCTCATGTCGGTGTACGCCTGCAGGTGGTGCCTCTTGTAGTATCATGTTCATCGATTTGTATTCCTTCCTTTCCTTATTGTTTACGTGGAGTCCTCTTTCAAAAGACTCATAATGTCTTAGGCCCTGCTGTTCATAGCCTCCTGTAAATCCTGCGATTCAATCAACTGGAAATGCAGATGCCTCATGAATGCATCATGACCCATGATATGCCAAGATCATGCCAGGAGCCGTATATACGTATAACTAGCTGAAAACACGGTAGTAGTTGATGCTATCGCAATGATGGTAGGCTCACAGCAGGTGTGTAAAGGTTGGCGGATAACGGCTGGTATCCGGTGTAAAAAAGGGGGCTCTATTCGGTGGTGCGTCGATCCGGTAGGGGCTGAAACCGATTTGCCTTGTCAATTCCCGTGATGCGAGGCATAATAATGACACATATGTACACGCCTGCACGAGACAATCGACTGATTGGCGGGCGTCCTGCGGGACTGCGTGCCGAGTTGGTCCTACCGGGTAGCTGCCCATGACAAGCTTCGACGCCTTTGCACTTCCCGAGGCGATTCGCAAGGGGATAGAGGCGGCCGGCTTCAGCCAATGTACGCCGATTCAGGCTGAGACGCTGCCGCTTGCCATGACCGGGCGGGATATTGCCGGGCAGGCCCAGACCGGCAGCGGCAAGACCGCCGCCTTCCTCATCCCACTGTTCATTCGACTGCTCAGTTCAAAACGCCCCACACTCCCCGGTGCGCCTCGAGCCCTGATTCTGGCCCCGACGCGCGAACTGGCCGTCCAGATCCTGTGGGATGTGGAACTGCTGGGCGGGTTCACCGGCCTCGCGAGACTCGCCGTCTATGGAGGGGTGGACTATCAGAAGCAACGGAGTGCCCTCCAACAGCCTATTGACATTCTGATTGGGACACCGGGACGACTGATCGATTATTTCAAGCAGGGGGTCTACGAGCTGTCTCAGGTCGAGGTCCTGGTGGTCGATGAGGCCGACCGAATGTTCGATATGGGATTCATCAAAGACCTTCGCTTCCTGTTGCGGCGGTTGCCCCCGTACCACAAGCGTCAGTCATTCCTCTTCTCGGCGACCCTTTCATTTCGGGAGATGGAGTTATCATATGAGTTTATGAATAACCCGATCAGGATTGCCATCTCCCCAGAGCAGGTGACGGTGGACAAGGTGGAGCACCTGCTTTTCCATGTCGAGAAGCAGGAGAAATTCCGGTTGCTCCGCTGGCTGCTCCAGCATGAGCCATGGCAACGGATCCTCATCTTTTGCAATACCAGGCAGGGGGCTGAGCGGCTGACCCAGAAGTTGGTTCGATGCGACTACCGGGCGGGTCTGATCAGCGGCAGTATTGATCAACGCAAGCGCCTTCAGATCATTGCCAAGTTCAAGGCGGGTACGCTGCCGATCCTGGTGGCGACTGATGTTGCCTCGCGCGGGCTGCATGTCGAAGCGGTCAGTCACGTGATCAACTATGATCTTCCCCAGGATCCGGAAGACTATGTGCATCGAATCGGACGAACGGCGCGTGCCGGGGCGGCCGGCAAGGCGATCAGCCTGGCCGACGAGGAGTATGTGCTGTCGCTCGATGCGATCGAGCGGTATATTGGGTTCAAGCTCCCGGTGCAGTGGCCGGATGAATCGGTCTTTGCTCCACACGCAACCTCAGGAGCCACGGTGGGCAATAATAACCCCCGCCAGGGTCGAAAATCGATGGACGAGGAGGGGAGTGTGCGCCCCTCCTCTAGTCCAAGGCTTGCCAAAAGTCGTCAGGATTAGAGGATGAGCAAAGATAAGCGCCCGGATGTCTCAGACGCTCGGTCGGACAGCGGAGCCACCCCCCAGGAGCCCATGAGCATGAC